>JANQIJ010000167.1 GCA_028282185.1 Rhodospirillales bacterium | reverse complement strand
GCCGTATTGCAAGCGCAGGGGCCAATCGCTCTCGACCCGCTCGACATAAACCACCTGGCCCCGGTTGATGAACCTGGGGGACGAGGCGCTGGCCGCCGGGGCCCGCACGGCGCCGGTGCGCGCCGTCTTGACCCGCCTGGTCGCGCAGATCGGCGAAACCTGCAACCTGGGCGTCCTCAACCGGGACCAGGTGGTTTATGTCGAGCGGGTCGAGAGCGATTGGCCCCTGCGCTTGCAATACGGCGTCGGCTCGCGCGTGCCGCTGCACGCCACGGCGATCGGCAAGTTGCTTTGGGCCTATATGGCGGCGCGCGAACGGCGGCGTCTGCTGAAGCTATTGCCGTTGCCGCGCCTGACCGAAAACACGATCACCGACCGGCACGCGCTGGAACGGGAACTTGGCGAGATTCGCCGCCAGGGCTATGCCGCCAACGACCAGGAAAACGTCCACGGATTGATCGGCCTGGCCGTACCGATGCGCGATAGCCGCGGCCGCGTCGTCGCCGGCCTGGCGATCCACGCGGCGGAGGCCCGCCTGCCGCTTGAGCGCGCGGTCGACAAGGTCCGCGTCCTGCAGGCCGGGGCCCGTGACCTGGAAAGCCTGCTGCTGTCGGATGCGTTTACCGAGACGGCGATCGAACCGACGCCTGAATTCAAGGCGCCGCCGGACCTGGCGGTGGCCCCGGACCCCTGAAGCCCCTCGTTTGAAGACCTTTGTTTGGAGACGATGCCAATGCTTGACCAACAGTCGATATCCGTTACCCCCATGTCCGACGTGATCGGCGCGGAAGTTAGGGGCATCCAGATCGCCCGCGTGGACGATGCCCTGTTCGATCAGATCCATGCCGCCTGGATGGACAATCTGGTGCTGTTGTTCCGCGATCAGACGGAAATGACCGATGACGCCCTGGTCCGGTTTTCCCGGCGGATCGGTGTATTGGATATCGCCCCGCCCAACGAGAACGGACAGCCGGTGATCCCCGGGTTTCCCGAAATCCTGATCATCTCGAACGTGCTCGAGAACGGCGTCCCGCTGGGTGCCTTGGGCAATGCCGAGGCCATTTGGCATTCGGACATGAACTATATCGAGGAACCGCCGACCGCGTCCGTGCTGTGGGGCATGGAGGTGCCGGAGACCGGCGGCGATACCGGGTTCCTCAACATGTACAAGGCGCTTGAAGACATGCCGGCGGACCTGCGCCGGCGGATCGACGGCCTCAGCGTCAAGCACGACAGTTCGACCAATTCCGGCGGCTTCCTGCGCGACGGGGCCCAGCCGGTGACCGACCTGACGACCTGCCCCGGCGCGATCCACCCGATCGTCCGGACCCATCCGGTGACCGGGCGCAAGGCGCTTTACCTGGGCCGGCGGCGGAATTCCTACATCATGGGTTTGCCGTTGGACGAGTCCGAAGCCTTGTTGGATGCGCTCTGGGCGCATACGGACCAGCCGGCCCATTACTGGCACCATCAATGGCGGCCCGGCGACGTCGTCATCTGGGACAATCGGTGCTGCATGCATCGGCGCGATTCCTTCGACCCCCAGGCCCGCCGGATCATGCACCGGACGCAGATCAAGGGTGACAAGCCCGCCTAACCCAACCCTCCTACCCCAACCCCCTACCCCTTCCACCTTTTGGCCATTCTGTTTTTTTGGAGAGAGAACCATGACCGCAACCGCAACCGCACCGGTGGCCGACGCAACCCCCGAAGAGATCATCGCCGGCCTGATGGATCGGGCCCGGGCCGCCATGGCCGAATTCGTCGACGCGGACCAGGCCCGCGTCGACGAAGCGGTGACGGCGCTTGCCTGGTCCATTTATGAACCCGGCCGGGCCGAGGAACTGGCGGCCTTGGCCGTCGAGGACACGGGCCTCGGCAACGTCAAGTCCAAGATCATGAAGAACCAGAGGAAGACCTTCGGCTGCTTGCGCGACCTCATGCGGGTCAAGACCGTCGGCATCATCGACGAGGACCGGGAGAAGGGTATCGTCAAATACGCCAAGCCCGTCGGCGTGGTCGGGGCCGTCAGCCCGTCCACCAACCCGGCGGCCACCCCCGTCAACAAGGCGATGTTCGCGCTCAAGGGCCGGAACGCGGTGATCGTGGCGCCCTCGCCGGCCGGCTTGCTGACCACGACCAAGACGGTCGATTACATGCGGGCCGAGTTGAAAAAGATCGGCGCCCCGGAAGACCTGGTCCAGGTGCTGCCGGCGCCCGTGAACAAGGCCCTGACCCAGACCTTGATGAACGAGGTCGACCTGGTGGTCATCACCGGATCGCAAAACAACGTGCGCCGCGGCTATTCGTCCGGTACGCCCTGCATCGGCGTGGGGGCCGGCAACGTGCCGGTGATCATCGACACCACGGCTGATTTCCAGGACGCGGCGGAGAAAATCCGCATGTCCAAGATCTTCGACAATTCGACCTCCTGCTCGTCGGAGAACTCGCTCACCATCCTGGCGCCGGTCTACGAGGAAGCCATGGCGGCATTGAAGTCGGTCGGCGGTTATCTCTGCACGGCGGAAGAAAAAGAACGGGTCAAGGCCACCTTGTGGCAGGACGGCAAGCTGAACCGCCGGGTGATCGCCAAGGACCCGGATGTTTTCGCCCGCGAGGCGGGATTGCCGGAAGAAGCCCGGAAGGCCGACTTCTTCATGGTCGAGGAACCCTTGGGCGCCGTCGGCAAGGACCATCCCTTCTCGGATGAGAAGCTCTCCCTGGTCCTCACCGTCTATAAGGCGCCGGACTTCCAGGCGGCCAAGAAACAGGTGACGGATGTCCTGAAATTCGTCGGCATGGGCCATTCCTTGGGCATCCATACCAAGACGCCCGAGCATGCCACGGAACTGGCGGAAGACACCGACGTGGTCCGCGTTCTGGTCAACCAGGCGCATACCTTCGGCAACGGCGGCAGTTTCACAAACGGGCTCAATTTCACCCTCTCCATGGGCTGCGGCACCTGGGCCGGGAATTCCATTTCGGAAAACCTGAACTACAAGAACTTCATCAACATCACCCATCTGGTGAAGGAGATTCCCGAGGATAAACCCAGCGAACAAGAGCTGTTCGGCGCCTATTGGGAGAAATACGGCAAATAGCGGTGTCCGGCCGCGCGCGTTCCGGCGGCCTCCGGCCGCCGGGTGTTTCATGACGAAATTTTAGAGAGAAGATCAGCCATGAATTTTGAGGAACATGCGGGCAAGCCGCTTCTGAAAGCGGCGGGCATCCCGGTGCCGGATGGCGGCGTGGCCTATTCGGCGGGCGCGGCGGCGGAAATCGCCGAAGGCCTGACAAGTTCCGGTGGGAAATGCGTCGTCAAGGCGCAGGTCCCCACGGGCAAGCGCGGCAAGGCCGGCGGCATCAAGGTCGTCGATAATGCCGACGACGCGCGCGCCGCGGCCGGCGACATTATCGGCATGACCATCGGCAGCCATGAGGTTGAAAAGGTTCTGGTCGAGGCAGCCACCGCCTTCACCCGGGAATTCTATGCCGCCGTGATCAACGATCCGGAAACCAAGGGGCCGAAGATCTTGTTCTCGCGCCTGGGCGGCATGGACGTGGAGGAAGCGGCCGAAGAGGACGAGGCGGCCATGAAGGGCCTGCCGGTGGACATCCGCACCGGGCCCGAACTGGGCCAGGTGCGGGCGATCCTGGCGGATGCCGGAATTGACGGCCTGGAGGACGCGGTGGCCGATGTCCTGATGAGGCTGTATGACGCCTATAGGGCGAACGACGCGGAGTTGCTGGAAATCAATCCGCTTGCGGTGACGGAGGCGGGCGGCCTGATCGCCCTGGACTGCAAGTTCACCATGGACGACAGCGCACTCCCCCGCCATGAAGAGACCGCGAAAAACGGCACGCCGGACAAACTCACGGGCCTGGAGGCCCGCGGCAAGGCGATGGACCTCAAGTACATCGAGCTGGACGGCGACGTGGGTGTCATCGCCAATGGTGCCGGGCTGACCATGACCACCATGGACGTGGTCCGCCATCACGGCGGCGACCCGGCCAACTTCCTGGAGATCGGCGGCGAAAGCTACACCAAGGGGACGGAGGCCCTGTCGCTCGTCCTGGAAAACCCCAAGGTCAAGTCGCTGGTGATCAACTTCTGCGGCGCCTTCGCCCGCACGGACGTGATGACCGACGGCATCCTGAAGGCCTGGGAGGAACTGAAGCCCGACCTGCCCACTTTCTGGTCGGTGCACGGCACCGGCGACGTGGAAGCCGTGCAGATGCTGAAAGACCGCATCGGCGTCGATCCCCTGCCCGACATGTCCGCCGCCTGCAAGGCGGCCGTC
>JANQIJ010000109.1 GCA_028282185.1 Rhodospirillales bacterium | reverse complement strand
CGGGCAGCCTGGGCCGCTGGGTCGATGACGCGGCGAACCGGCTGCGCCTGGCCGGGGTCGACACGGCCCGCCTCGACGCCCGCGTTCTGGCGGCCCATGCCTTGGGCCGGGCACCGGAATTCGTCCTGACCCATCCGGAAACGCAACTGGACCCGGCGCGGTTGTCGGTGCTTGACGGTCTGTTGCGCCGCCGCGCCGGGCGCGAGCCGCTGGCGCAGATCATCGGCGAGAAGGAGTTCTGGTCGCTGCCGTTTCGGGTCACGGCCGCGACCCTGGTCCCCCGTCCGGAGACGGAAGGGGTGGTCGAGGCGGCGCTGGCCTGGGTGGCGGCGGGCGGGGCGCTGCACCGGCCGCCGCGCGTGCTTGACCTGGGCACCGGCACCGGCTGCATCCTTTTGGCATTGCTTCATGAACTGCCGACGGCCAGCGGTCTGGGCGTCGACATCAGCCCTGGCGCCGTGGCCGTGGCGCGGGACAACGCCCAACGGCTCGGCCTGGCGGCGCGCGCCGGGTTCAAAGTCGGTGATTGGACCGACGGGGTTGACGAGACTTTCGACCTGGTGGTCGCGAATCCACCCTATATTGCCCGGGGCGACCGCCCGGCCCTGGCGCCCGAGGTGCGCGAATTCGACCCGCCGGCGGCCTTGTTCGCCGGTGCCGACGGGCTTGGCGCCTACCGGATCCTGGCTGGCCAAGCGACCCGCGTGTTGACGTCCAAGGGCGCCGTGATCCTTGAAATCGGCCAAGGTCAGGCTTCTTCCGTGGCCGACCTGTTCGCCCAAGCCGGGTTCCGTCAGGCGGCGTTGGGGGCCGATCTGGCGGGAGTCGATCGGGTCCTGCGATTGGTCCGGGCAGGCGCCTATGGCAGTTCAAGCTAAGCCTGAAATGCCATAGGCGCCACGAAAAAAGGAGTTGGAAATGAGGGGGAACCGGTCTAGGGTGATCGTGGTGGTCAGGAGACCGCCACGGGTATTGTCCCCCTGACACGCAGTCGATTGTC
Organism: Rhodospirillales bacterium; assembly: GCA_028282185.1. GTDB lineage: Bacteria > Pseudomonadota > Alphaproteobacteria > Rhodospirillales > Casp-alpha2 > UBA1479. The sequence continues at coordinate 4,155 of JANQIJ010000109.1, read as the reverse complement.
GCCAAGGAAATCTCCGAGGCAGCGGGTATCGAACAAATGTCATGGGACACACCCACGGGATTTCCCTGAGCAAAGTGACGCGCGCCTGTGTTTGACAGAGGCATGTTTTCGACTAAGGCGATCGTTCTTTGAACAGCCTGTCCGCCGACCGGGCGGCCGATGTTGCGATCTGTTCATTCGGGTCGAGGCATAAGCCGATCAACTGGTTGGCAGCGACCGCGGGGCCAAATGGGTTCTTGTCGGTTTCGGGGCCGAGGTCCGGTTTGATTGCCGGGTGTCGGCGCCAGGATTGGTCGTTGAACAGGCCAGAGGCTGGTCGTTGAACAGGGAAGTCCGGCAGCCCCCTAACTGACGTGTTGCAGGGAACATGAACAAAGGCTCCAACAACAGACGGTCGCGCGGTCGTGGCGGCAACAAGCGCCACGGAAACATTCGCAATCAAACCTTCGAAAGCAACGGTCCCGGCGTCAAGGTCCGTGGGTCGGCGCAGCAGGTGCTGGACAAGTATCTTGCCTTGGCGCGGGATGCCTCGTCGTCCGGTGACCGGATCGCGGCCGAATCCTATTTCCAGTTCGCCGAGCATTATTATCGCCTGTTGAACACGGAAGAGCAGCGCAATGGCGACCGGAATCAACAGCCGCGCGGCCGCGGCGGCAACGGCCGCGACCGTTCCGACACGCCGGGCGGCGCCGAGGGCGGGCCTGAAGAAGTGCAAATCGCCATCGACGCGGCTGATCAGCCGACGCAGCCGGCCGCGGATCAGGCAGCTTCCCAGGACGCCGCAGATCGGTCTGTCCAACCGCCGGTCGACCCGGGCGCCGGTGACCAACCGGATGCGCAGGGCCTGCCGGGTTTCATCACGCAGCCGGCCGAGGCGCCGGCACCGAGCGATTCGGATGCCCGACCGGCGCCGCGCGCGGGCCGGGGGCGGCGCAAGAAAACCGCCGAGGTCACGGAAGCCCCGACGCCTGAGGCGGTATCAGAGACATCAAGCGAAACCCCGGCCGAGACGCCCGCCACCGCCGACGCGGCGACCACCGACGCCGCCGACTGATCGCCGGCGATTGGCCGCGACCAAACGACGTTGCCTGACGGCACCGACGCCGATTGACTTGCCGCCCCCCGGATTGTGTACAATCCTGGTCCGGTCGCCGATCCGGCGGTCTGCCAGGACGACGCGTGAGGGGAGGACGGCATGTCAACGGTGATCCAGTTGAAAGAGGTCCCGAGCCTTCGGGACAAGGTTTCGGAAGAAGAATGGCAGTTGCGCTGCGAACTGGCGGCGGTCTACCGCTTGGTTCGGAGGTTCGGCTGGGACGACGGGATTTTTACCCATTCGTCGGTCCGCCTGCCGGGGCGTGAACACCATTTCCTGATCAACCCCTACGGCCACCTGTTTTCCGAGGTCTGCGCCTCCAATCTGGTGAAGATCGACGTCGACGGCAACGTCCTGGACGACAGCCCCTATGAAGTGATCCAGGCCGGCTTCGTGATCCATTCCGCGGTTCATATGTCGCGCGGCGACGCGGTCTGTGTGATTCACACCCACACCATGGCCGGGATGGCGGTGTCGGCGCAGAAGCAGGGCCTGTTGCCGCTCAATCAGAAATCCATGCAGTTTCACAACCGGGTCGCCTATCACGACTATGAAGGCATCTCGACGGACACCGACGAACGCGAGCGCCTGGTCCGCGATCTCGGCAACCATCATTCGATGATCCTGCGCAACCACGGGCTGTTGACCGCCGGGCGGACCATCGCCGAGGCGTTCCATCATCATCGTTACCTGCAGGACGCCTGTGAATTGCAGTTGAAAGCCCAGTCGGGCGGCGCCGAACTGATCATCCCGCCGCCCGAGGTCTGCGAGCACGCGGCCCAGCAGTTCGATGGCGACGGCACGCCCAAGGGGGCCGACACCTTCGCCGCCTTCCTGCGCATGTTGGACCGGGAAGAACCGGACTACAGACATTGATCGGCCAGGGCAAAGGTGGGATGGCGTGGAGTCCAGGGCGATGACGGCGACGGCGGGCCGGGCCATGGTCGTGGCGCCTCAACCGGAACCGGTCGAGGTCGGCGCCCGGGTGCTGGCGGACGGCGGCAACGCCGTCGATGCGGCGGTGGCCACGGCCTTGGCGCAGACGGTCGTCGACCCCTTCATGTGCGGGATCGCCGGGTTTGGCGTGATGCATCTGTACCTGCCGGAGGCGGGACGGCATCTCACGCTTGATTTTCATGCCCGTGCGCCGGCCTCGGTCACGCCGGAGATGTGGCAGGACCTGCTCGAGGCCGAAACCGAAGACGGCTTCGGCTTCATCCTCAAGGGCCGGGTGAATGAGGTCGGCTACGGCGCGATCGCCACGCCGGAGACGCTCAAGGCCCTGGATGCCGCAGTCGCACGCTACGGCACGCGGCCCTTGGCCGAATTGATCCAACCGGCCATCGGCTTTGCCCGCGATGGGTATATGGTGCGCCCGCATATGTATCGGTTCTGGACCCAGAAGGAACCGGCAGGCCGGGTCCAGCACCGCGCCTATTTGGAGACCCATCCGGCGACGGCGGCGATCTATTTGAACGCCGACGGCAGCCTGAAGGAAATCGGCGACGAGATCCGAAACCCGGACATGGCCGAGACGCTTGAGCGGATCGCCCGGGCCGGCGCCGACGATTTTTATACCGGCGAGATCGCCGGGCGCATCGCCGACGACATGGCGGCGGGCGGCGGGCGGATCGCGGCGGCGGACCTGGCGGCCTGCGGGCCCGAGGAGACAGCGCCGATCTGGACCGAATACCGGGGATTGCGGGTGGCCGCGCCGGCGCCGCCGGCGGGCGGCGTGATGGTTCTGGAGATGCTCAACATCCTGGCGAACTTCGACCTGGCCGCCATGGGCCATAATTCCCCCGCGTACATAAAGACCGTGGCCGAGGCGATGAAGATCGCCACTGTCGACAAGGACAATCACGTGGGCGACCCCCGCTTCGTCGAGGTGCCGCTCGACCGCCTGTTGGACAAGACCTATGCCAGGGAGCAAGCGGCGCGGATCAAGGCCGGCGAGATCACCCATGTGCCGCGCCTGGGCCGCGACGCGGCGGGCGGGCCGCTGGAATCGAAGGACACGACCCACGTCTGCGTCGTCGACGGCGCCGGCAATTGCGTGTCGCTGACCCATTCGCTCGGCATGCCGTCCGGTGTGACCACGCCGGGCCTGGGATTCATATACAACGGCTGCATGGGCGTGTTCGACCCCCGGCCCGGGCGCCCCGGGTCGCTGGCGCCGGGCAAGGCGCGGTTTACCTCGATGGCGCCGGTTATCCTGTTTGACGGCGACGCGCCCCGGTTCGTTGTCGGCGCGCCCGGCGGGACCTATATCGCCATGGGCGTGCTGCAGGCGATCCTGAATCATGTGGATTTCGCCATGGACGCGCAGCAGGCGGTCGCGGCCGCGCGGTTTTCCGCGACCAGCGACATCATCGAAATCGTCAACCGCATCCCGCGCAGCGTCGAAGCGGCGTTGAACGCCGGCGGCTACCCGACCCGCCGCTATCCGATCAACTACCATTTCGCCGGCGTCCATGCGATCCGCCTGACCGACGGCCAGCCGGATGGGGGCGCCGATCCGGGCCGGGATGGGATGGCGCTGGCCGTATAGGCCCAAGGAAACCCTGCCTCCAAACACCGCCTTGTCGCGTTGCGGCGGCGACTCGTGACGGCGATCGTGCCTTTCGCAAAAATTACAAATAAAATAAGTAATTTAATTTATTTAACAAATGAATTGACGTATTTGTGATTAAATATAACATTAATTGTGTGATAAATTGAAAGTCACACATAAAAAATTTGTTAAATTAACGAGGCGGCGCGGCGTCGTCTGGAAAGTGAGTGAAGCCATGAGCAATAAAGTCATCACCGCCAACCGCTTGGACGACGGCGAAGCCGTGTTTCTCGCGCCGGACGGCGGCTGGGTCGCGGATATCGACGCGGCCTGGATGTCCCGGTCGGAAGCCGAGGCCGCGGTCATGGAATCCGTCGGGGCGGCGCCGGACCAGACCCTGGTCGTCGTCGGTCCCTATGCCATCGACGTTACGGAAGACGCCGGCGGGGTCGTGCCGGTCCGCCGTCGCGAACGGCTCCGTGCCTACGGTCCGTCGACCCATCCC
>JANQIJ010000107.1 GCA_028282185.1 Rhodospirillales bacterium | reverse complement strand
AGGTCGCCGTCCTGAGGGCCGTCGGCTGGCGCGGTTGAAACTTCCGTATCCGTGTCCTGGGCCGGGTTTTCGGCCACGTCGTCCAGAAGGGTGGTCGTCATGTCGTCTCTCCTTGATCGGGTGTCGGGGAAATGGCGCCGGCGGCGACCTGTCCCGCCGCCGTTAGGTTGTAGATGTGGCGGACCAATTGGCGCTGGCCCTCCACATGGCGCAGGACCGCGTCGCTCGCTTCCGGGCCGAGCGCCCGGTCCAGGGTCAGCGCCCGGAGGTAGGCTAGGAACCGCCGGCCGTCCTGACCGCGAAAGCAGCGGACGGCCAGGGCCGCCGCCTGTTCCTGGCTGGGCGGCGGGTCGGCGAAGGGCTTCCGCTGGGATGTTCGGCCGATGGCCAAGGCGTCGTCCGGACCCCAGGGCCAGTCCGTGTTTGGTGTCTGCATCACGAAGTCTCCCGGTCAGGTTGGATCGGCGTAGAGGGCCTGTCGGTTTCGTTGGCCGCGCCGGCGAGGGCTTGACCAATGCCGGCGATGGCTTGTTGCACCGCTTCGGGATCAAGGTTGCCGGTGACGGCGTCGATCAACGCCCGTGCATCGCCACCGTCGGTCACGGTCGTCAGCGCCGGATCCATGGCCATTGGGTTGTGGACCGACGGGTCGACGGCCGGCCCCTCCGGTTTGAGAATCTTCGCCGGCACCCCGAAGGCGCGGGCGAGGACGCGGGCCGCGGCCGGCGCGTCGATGATCGTCGCGGCGGCGGGGCCCAGGCTCTTGATGCCATCGATGAAGGCGAGGGTCGCCTGGACGTCCTGTTGCGCCTGATGGCGGGCCAGGGGCGATTTATATTCCAGGTCCACTGTCTTCCCGTCGATACGGATATCACCGATCTCGCCCCGTTGGGTCAGGATGGCGAAACCCCGGGTCACCAGCGGGGTCAGCAATTCCGACTGCAGGCGCCCGTAGGTCGCGCCCAGAAGGCGGGCGATCTCGGCGACCCGTTCGATTACTTCCGTCGCCGTCATCTTCGGCCCGTCGGGCTGCCCCAACCGGTCGGCCAAAAGCGCCCGGCGGATTCCTGTGCGCAGGTCTTCCAGGACGATCTGCCCAGTGTCGAACCGGCCCGGTGCCTCCAGCGGGCGCAGACCGGCGGAGCCCACGGCCTTCGGAATGATGGTGCCGGGGGTCAGGCGGATATTGGACGGGTTCAAGACGCCGTCGTCGTCCGCCTGCCAAATCCCGGTAACGGCGATGGAGGCGTTTTTGAGGATCAATTCCACCACCTTGTTGGCGGTTTTGATGTCGGGCAGCGCTTTCATGACCGGCGACCGGCCGTAGATTTCGCCAGGTGCCTTCAGCCAGCGGAAGTTGATGAAGGGAGAAGACTTGAACCTGCCGGTCTTTAGGACCACCGGCGCGCCGGTTCCCGTGCCGGAGGTCATACCTTGGGCGCTGTCTGGACCGATCCCGCCGGGCAGCACGGCCATGTAGTCAAAGCCGTCCTTGGCCGGGAAGACTGCCTCCAGCACCTCGACCCTCTTTTCCGGATCGGTCGGATCGCCACCATCTTTTAGGCCGTCCGGCAGCTTCGCTTTGGGAAAGCGATCGACCAATTGCCCACGGGTCAATTGGCTGGCACGAAACGTGGTGTCCAACCGACCGGAGGCGTCTTCTTCGAAAGCGACCTGGGACAGGGGCACGGCGGTGAACCGAAAGGCCGCGGGTTCGCCAGGCCGGGCGATCTCGAACATCAGGCTCGCCGTGCCCGCCGTCACCAAGTCTAGGTAGCACTGGTGCATCTCGACCGCGAAGTTGGAGCGGTCGAAATGGGACTGCAGCGTCTGTGCGGCGATTTCCAGGTCTTGCGACAACGCGCCCTCGACGCCTGTCCGCGCGCCTTCGATTTCCGTTCCCGGGGCGAGCCCGAACCACCGCGCCCAAGGCGGCGTCAGCTGGGACAGCAGGCTGGCGGCCAGTTGGTCCACGGCGTCCGGTGCGGTGCCGTCGAATAGGCGGTCGGTCTTGCGACTGGTATTTGAGCTATGGCCCAAAGCCGTTTCCCGCTGTGGTAGGGCGAAATCGAAACATTCCTGCCATAGCGGCTCCCAAGTCTCGCGCCGATCCTTGGCGCGCATGTATCTGGCAACGACGGTTTCCGCTTTCATCTCGGTCATGCTCATTCTCCAAGTTTGGTCTTGATGCGGGATGCGCCGGCAGTGGCGCTGCCGGTGTCTGCTTCGTCCAGCAAACCACGGCGAGACGTGGTCACCAGGCCGGCGCGTCCCCGACGCTGGCGGTCCAGGCGTTCAAGCCGGCGCTTGCGGTCCTCTTCCGCTGGGTCGGGCGGCGGTGGCGGCGGCGGCGGTGGTGGCAGCTTGGGGGCAGAGAAAATTCCTCCCATCATGGGTCTCCTATCGATGGCGTGAATGAAGTGAGAGTCGGGTCAGCGGGCGTCGAACAAGAAAAAGCCCAGATTGCGGCCGAGCGCATCGGTCAAGCGCCTGGGACCGACTGCGGTCAGCACCCGGTGGAAAGCGTTGTTTGTCTTGGGGCCGATCACGCCGTCTTCGCGGATTGGCGTGAAGGCAGGACGATCCAGGGCGTCGGCGCCCAGATCGTTGATCGCCATTTGCAGGCTCTCGCCTTCCTCCGTGGGTCCGTCGATTGAGGTTTCGGCGGTATCGCGAAACAGATGGCCGAAGGCGGCATTTGTTTCGGCCCGGAGGTCTTCGCTCGGCCGGCCCTTCGCCATGGCGGTCACGGCATCGTCGAACTGCCCGAGCGCCAGTGCTTCTTCTGCCTTGGCGGGCCCCAATCGGGCCAGGACCGCCCGCAATGCGCCGCGGGTTTTCGGTCCCGCTTGGCCGTCGTCCTTGAGTTCCGGGGAAATCGGGTGGGGCAATGCGTTGGAAAAAGTGGGATCGTTGCGCGAGGCCCGGCTGGTACGTGCTGTCCGGCGCATGTCATCCGTTAGTTGAATGGCATGATTAAGAACGTTCAGCCCGCGTTGAAGATATCGTAGGGCATCGCGAGAACCCTTGGTCTCGGCAACGTCCGCGACATGTTCTGCCAAGCGATTTAAAGCGCGTTCAAGGTCGGCGCCGTCCGGCGTGCGCGGGGCCACGGGTTCGCGATTGATCGGTCGTTTGGGTTCGGGCTGAACCAGGCGCCCGGTCGCATCGAATTCGACAGGTTCGGTTCCGTACTTGTCATCGAAAAAGGCCTGCTCGAACTGGAACAGCATGTCCTTATCGCTGCCGGCGGGCAGGGCAAGCCTCCGCTCGGCGACGCGGCGGACCTCGTCGTTCGTCAGGTCTTGAGGGCGCTTGACGAGGATGAGTTCCAGGGCGTCATCGTCTTTGGTCAATTGCTTGATCAATGCCTCGCGGTGGAACGCCGTTTTCTCCTCTCGCTGCGTTTGCTTTGGTCGCAGTAAGTTTAGGGGATGCGTGTTCGGCCTGCTTGAGTGCTGCCCGTCGGGCAAGGTGGTTCGTCGATATGTGTAATTGGACATCTGTGTCTCCTGAGGTTGGCCGGCCCCGAAGGCGTGGGTGCGCGCAGACACGGTCCGCCGAACCCGTGATGCCGACGCGCGGCGATCACCGGGGCCGCTGAGGGTCCGATGGGGTTAAGGGCAAGGTTTTGAGAAAACTGAACGCGGTCAGCACCCCAAATCAGGCGCAAAGGTGGCGTTCAATGAGTCAGAGCGTAGTCGACGGCAGCCAGAAAAACAAGAAATAAATCCTAATAATTATGCGAAGAACGGAGGAGGGCTGAAGTTCCTATCACCCTATTTGCGGTCGGTGACTGGATTGACGGTAACGCGGCGCGTCAACGTGGGGCGATGACCATGGTCATCAATCGGCCCTCGGTCTTCGGGAACTGTTCGACCTTGGCCATTTCCTCGACGTCGTCCTGGACCCGTTGCAGCACCTTCAGGCCCAAATCCTGGTGGGCCATTTCCCGGCCACGGAAGCGAATGGTCATTTTGACCTTGTCGCCATGGTCGAGGAATTTTTTCACGGAACGCATCTTGACCTGATAGTCGTGCTCATCGATACCCGGACGCATCTTGATCTCTTTGACCTCGATGACCTTTTGTTTCTTGCGGGCCTCGTTGGCCTTTTTCTGGGCTTCGTATTTGAACTTCCCGAAGTCGAGAATCTTGCAAACCGGCGGATCGGAATTGGGCGCGATCTCGACCAAGTCAAGACCAACCTCATAGGCCATCTCGACGGCCTCGGCGACGGAAAGTACGCCGACCATTTCCCCGTCGGCGTCGATGACGCGCACTTGAGCGGCATCGATGTCTTCGTTCACCCGCGGGCCTTCCTTGGCCGGCGGCTGTTGTTGCATGGGGCGGCGTCCTATTGCCTTGCTCCTTTGTCTGTTCTCCCCGAGATGGCGGCTTGGTCTCGCGCCCGCGTCAGCTGTCCTTAACCGGTTCGTCCCCGGCGTGCGCCTGTCACGTCGCGTGATCGCCCAAGGGACCCGCCGCTTCTTCGACTAATGTATCGATCGCCGCATCCAGCGCAAGGATTTCTTGGTTCTTGCCGCCCAGTCGGCGTATCGCGACGGTGCCGGCCTCGGCTTCCTTTGCGCCGACGACAAGGATAACCGGGACCTTGGCGTGGCTGTGTTCACGGATTTTGTAATTGATTTTTTCGTTGCGCAGGTCCGTTTCAACGCGAAGGCCCGCTTTTCGGCAGGCCGTCGCAACCGCGTCCGCATAATCATCGCTGTCGTTGGTGATGGTCGTGACCGTGACCTGCTGTGGGGCCAACCACAGGGGGAACCGTCCCGCATAGTTTTCGATCAGGATGCCGATGAATCGTTCGAATGATCCCAGAATCGCCCGGTGTAGCATAACCGGGCGATGTTTCTCGCCATCCTCGGCGATGTAATGGGCGTCGAGCCTTTCCGGCAAGACAAAGTCGACTTGGAGCGTGCCGCATTGCCAATCCCGGCCGATCGCGTCGCGCAGCACGAACTCAAGCTTCGGGCCGTAAAAGGCGCCTTCGCCAGGGTTCAGACCGGGATCGTGGCCGGCGGCCTGGGTCGCATCCAACAATGCCTTTTCCGCCCGGTCCCAAACTTCGTCGGATCCGGCGCGGACCTCGGGTCGGTCGGAAAACTTGATCACCAAGTCGTCGAAACCGAAGTCCTTGTAGATCGAAGACAGCAGCTCGATAAAAATCTTGGTCTCGGATTCAATCTGATCGTCGCGACAGAAGATATGGGCGTCGTCCTGGGTGAAGGCGCGGACGCGCATCAAGCCGTGCAACGCGCCCGACGGCTCATTCCTGTGGCAGGACCCGAATTCCGCCATGCGCAGCGGCAGGTCACGATAGCTGGTGATGCCCTGTTTGAAGATTTGCACATGGCAGGGGCAGTTCATCGGCTTGATCGCGAGCATCTTTTCTTCCGCTTCGGAAATGAACATGTTCTCGCGGAATTTTTCCCAATGGCCAGAGGCTTCCCAAAGAGCCCGATCTACCAGTTGAGGGGTGTTGACCTCGACGTAGCCGGCGTCGTCCAGACGCTTGCGCATGTAATCTTGACAGATGCGGTACAACGTCCAACCCTTGGGGTGCCAGAAGACCGAGCCGATGGCCTCTTCTTGCAGGTGGAACAGGCTCATTTCCCGGCCCAGACGCCGGTGATCGCGTTTTTCCGCCTCTTCCAGCATGTGGAGGTAGGCCTTGAGATCCTTTTCCGTAAACCAGCAGGTGCCGTAGACCCGCTGCAGCATCTCGTTGCGGTGGTCGCCCCGCCAATAGGCTCCGGCGACCTTCATCAGCTTGAAGGCATGGCCGACCCGGCCAGTCGACGGCAGGTGCGGGCCGCGGCACAGGTCCATCCAGTCGCCCTGGCGGTAAATGCCAATTTCTTCATCCGTCGGCAGGTCGCGAATGATCTGTGCCTTGTAGGTCTCGCCATTGTCCTCGAAATGCTGGATCGCGTCTGCGCGGTCCCAAACCTCCCGTGAGAAGGGCGTGTCTCGATCGACGATCTCATGCATCTTGGCTTCCATTTTCTCCAGGTCTTCCGTCGAAAACGGCGTGTCCCGGGCGAAATCGTAATAGAAACCGTTCTCAATGGTCGGGCCGATGGTGACCTGGGTGCCGGGGTAGAGCTCCTGCACCGCCTCTGCCAGGACATGGGCGCAATCGTGACGCAACAGGTCCAGCGCCGCCGGGTCCTTGTTGGTGACGATGGCCACCTCGGCGTCGGCGGTAATGGGCAGGCTGAGATCCTTCAGCGTCCCGTCAATGCGCATGGCAAGCGCGGCCTTCGCCAAGCCTGGGCCGATGTCGGCGGCGAGGTCGGCGCCGGTGACCGGTCCGTCGAATTCGCGGCGGGTGCCGTCCGGCAGAGTGATGGCGACCATGGGTTCGATGCTCTCAGAATTCAGTCTAGGAAGCCCGGCAATGTAGGCCGTCACCGGTCGCTGTCAAGCGTCGGAAGCGCCTGCGTGATTGCTTTGGTCGCAACATCAAGGCTCAATCTGTCAAGGCTGGGTTCCCGCAAAATCGTCACCCGTGGTCCGCGCTGGGCGCAAAGCGCCGGATCGGAGGCATGTGAGTAAAACACGATCGTCGGCACGCCGGTGACGGCGGCGATGTGCATCGGCCCCGTATCATTTCCGAGCGCCAATGCCGCGCCCTGAGCGAGCGCCACGAGATCCAGCAACGATGTCTCGCCGGCGAGAGAAAGACTGCCGGGCGCGTTGGCGACGATGTTCCGGACCAATTCCGCTTCCGAGGCGGCGCCGACAAAAACCGGCGCAAGGCCCTTTTCCTTGAGCCAGCGGGCGGCATCCGCATAGCATTCGGCGGGCCAGCGTTTTTCCGGCCGATGCGCCGCGCCGCCGGGCACCAACAGCGCGTAGGGACCGTCAACCGGCAAAGGCCTATCGTCCGGTTTGGCCCAGGAAAAGTCCGGCGCCGGAACCCGCTCGACCCCAGCCATGGCCAGCTGTTCCGCCTGGCGTTCAAAGGTGTGCATGAGGTCGCGTTGCGGATTGGCATGCGGATGAGAACAACCGGCGGCGATCCCCGACCATTGCGGCCAAGGTCCCGGCCAGAACAAACGGTAATAGAGGGAACTGCGGTCCGACGTTTGCAGGTCATACACCCTGGCATATCCGCCGGCACGAAGCCGGCGGCGGAAATCGAGAACCTGGCCTGGTTGCGTCCACCTCATGCGGGCGTGTTCGATGACGCCGTCGAACAGGCCCGTGGCCTTTGCCAGCGGTATGAACGGGGCCGTGGTCAGCAAGGAGACATGCGCGCCCGCATGGTGATCGCGGATCGCCTGCATGGGCCCCAGCGCCTGAACGAAGTCTCCCAATGCGCCCAACTTGATGACAAGAATTTTGTCCGTCATGGCCCGGCCCTTCAGGCGTCGGCCTTAATGCCCAGAACCTCGTTGTACACGTCGAGGGTTTTCGCGCACATGCTGGATTTCGAGAAGTTCTCTCGGGCGTTGGCGATGGCCCGTTTGGCCAGACCGTTGCGCGTGTCTTCCGGCATGGCCAGGACGTTTTCAATGGCGCCGGCCAGCGCGTCCGGATCATTGGGCGGGATCAGCCAACCGGTTTCGCCGGGAACGACCGTTTCCTTGGCGCCGCCGTGTTCGGTGGCGATCACCGGGCGGCCCAGGGCCTGGGCCTCCGCGATGACCCGGCCGAAAGCCTCCGGGTCGGTTGAGGCCGAAACCACCACATCCGTCAGCATGAAGGCCGCCGGCATGTCGTCGCAATGATCGACCAAGCGCACCACCTCCCCCAAGTTCTTGGCGTTGATCATGGCCTCCAATTCCGCGCGGTACTCCGTCCGCCCCTGATCGCCGCCAACCAACAAGCATCGCAGGTCCGTTCGCCCCAGCTTGGCCAGCGCCTCGATCATCACCGTCTGACCCTTCCATCGGGTCAATCGGCCCGGCAACATGACCACGGGCATGCCATCGGTCAAGCGCCACTCATTCGCTAGATTGATGACTCGTTGCGCCGAAACCAAGGCGGGGTCGAACCGGTCAAGATCGACGCCCCGATGGATTACCCGGATGCGTTCGGCCGGCACGCCGTAAAGCTGGCGCACATGGACGGCGATGAAACGGCTGATTGCGATCACCCGCTCGCCCCGGGTCATGACCGAGTTGTACAGCCGCTTGAAATGATTGGCCGCGCCATAAGTGCCGTGAAACGTAGTGACGAAGCGGACGTTCGTCCGCTTGGCCGCGGCCCATGCCGACCATCCCGGCGCCCGTGATCGGGCATGCACGATGTCGACCTTGTTGGTGCGAATGACCTGGGCCAGCCGGTCTATGTTGCGCCAGATGGTGACCGGATTCTTGGATTGCAGGGGCAGAGTCACGTGCTCGGCGCCGACGCGGTCCAAGTCGTGAACCAGGGGACCGCCCGCCGAGGCGACAATCGCCCGGCCGCCGGCATCGACGATGGCATCGGCAATTTCGACGGTGCCGCGCTCGACCCCGCCGGCGGCGCCCAAGGCTGGCAGAACCTGCAGCACCGTCGCCAGGCGGGTGCTGTCAGGTTGCGGGCGTTCATTCGCGGGCGTGCTGGTGTTATGGTCCGCCATCTTGTTCATTATATAGGTGTCAATTATCGAGACGCGACAATGTCTTCAAACCAGGACGGACCAATGGATCACATAGCCGGCCCGGCGCCGCAAATCCTCCCCTGCGACGACGGCAGGACTATTGCCTATCACCAAACGGCGGGCAAGTCGCCAGGTGTTGTCTTTCTGACTGGCTTCAAATCCGACATGACCGGCGGCAAGGCCTTGGCGTTGGAGAATTTCTGTCGTTCATCCGGCCGGACCTTCCTGCGCTTCGATTACACGGGCCATGGCCGATCCTCCGGCGTTTTCGAGGAAGGTTCCATCGGCCAATGGGCGGCCGATGCGGTGGAAGTCTTGGATCATTTGACCGAGGGACCGCAGGTTCTGGTCGGCTCCTCCATGGGCGGTTGGATCATGCTGTTGATGGCCCTGGCGCGGCCGGACCGCACTGCCGGCCTGCTGGGCATCGCGGCGGCGCCGGACTTCACCCGTGATCTCTTGTGGGACGCCTTCACCGACGAACAGAAAGCGCAGATGGAAGCGGACGGCTATGTCGACCTGCCCAATTGCTACGACGATCGGGAACCCTACCGCATCGCCAAGCCGCTGATCGACGACGGTTGGAACCGACTGCTCTTGGACAATCCGATCGCCCTCGACATGCCGGTGCGCCTGATCCACGGGATGCGGGACGAAGACGTGCCCTGGCAAACCAGCCTGCGCATCCAGGAGCGGCTGACGTCCCAAGATGTCGAGGTCCAGTTGGTCAAGGACGGCGGCCACCGGCTATCGGAAGATCATGACCTGGATCGCCTGTGCCGGACCCTGACCGCTCTGTTGGATCGAATCGACGGCGGCGCGGAATAACGCCTAACGCTGGTAGAGCGCCTCAGTGCCCCGCGCTTCGACGTCGGCGACCAGCCGGCGGATGATACCGGGGACGAGGCGGCGCGTGTCGTCGACCGTCATGCCGTGGGTGATGGCCGGGTCATAGAGCGCGCGGAGAAGAATCTTGTCGTTCAGGGGGATGTCCAGCGGGTCCGTGAACTCGCTGAACAGCGACGGCAGATAGGTCGCGCGATCGGAATGCAGACCCAGCGCTTGAACGAACTCTTCCAGAATACACATGTAGGACCAGACGTCTTCCGGCTCGTTTTTGAAGACAACAAACCTCGCCAGTTCGGATTGGTTCCGGCCTCGCACGGTGATGAAGTAGCAATTCGCTTCTTCGAATCCTGAACTAAAGCCCTTAGGGACGTCGTACCTGGCTTCCAGCCGCCGGATGGCTGAAAGATCGTCCGCCCAGAAAATGTTCATCTGGCCTTGCGGCTTGAATGCCGCCGCCTCGACAAAGGTCAGTTTCGTGATCGCCTGTATTTCGGGAAACAGGGCGATGATCGAACGCTTGTGTTCCATCGGCACCGACGCATCGAAATAGACGGGCAGAACCGCCGGCCATTTGGCGATGGGGTATTTGAACGCGACGTCGCTTGAGTCATGGGAGTGTACGACCCGATCGAAACTCTCGATCAAGTCTTCTGCGGAAGCCAGATTGTCCAGATGATTCAAGGAGAGGTGCCAGGAATAGATCCGCAGCCCCACCAAATAGGCGAGCGGCAGGACGCAGACCAGGGTGCCGACGACAATGTAGCGCCGCCAAAAACGGCGCGTCCTTTGGACGGCCTTGGCCGGAAACCAGCTCATCGGTGGGAACATGGATCGGTCCGTTCGCCAAATTTCGGAACAACCTTGAAGATAGCTGCCTATGGAAAGGCAAACAAATGGTCTTGCCGTCAAGACAGCAGCCGTCGTTCCGACGGTGTCACAGGGAACCGGGGTCTTTGGATTCCGGTTTCAATGTGGAATCGATCGCCGTCGGTGACCGCCCTGCCGTCGCAAACAGGATCAGGTTGTCGAGAAACCGGAGACCCGCCTCGACCAGTTGTTCGCGGGTGTCCTGCGGTCGGCCTGGAAGTGGTCTTCCATCCTCATCCAACCTGAAGGTTTTTTCGACCCTCCGCCTTGCGAGGATGTCGCGGAGCTCCTGGAGACGCTTCAGAGGGGTAGGTGTCTCTTTGCTCGGCTCCTTTTGGCCCGAAGCCGTTGGGGACGTTGCCGCCTCGGGTCCGCCATCGATCGTTCGATGGGGCGGTGGGGGCCAGGGTCCGTCCTTGGGTTTCGTGTTCGGGTTTTCACGACCTTTGATGTCCATGTGCGGAGGCGGCAAAGTCACGGTTACCGGAGGGCGGTTCAATGCACCCATGTCCTCCACACCCCGCAACGCTGGATCGAGCGCCTTGCCGGAGAAGGGTTCGCTTGCTGGCACCGTCGGCTGACCTGGGCTGGCTTCGGCCTTGACAGATTTCAAGATTTTTTCGACGTTCTGGCCGTGGACCCGTGCCGGCGGCGGCCCCAGCAGGTTGAGGCCGGCCGGGCCTTGCGGCTTGGGCGCCGCGGGCTTGGGTTTCGGAGCGGGCTCGGCCTAGCGCTGGTACAACGCTTCCTCGCCGTGCTCCTGGACGGCCTCGTGCAATTCGCGGATCACCTCGCGGGCGATGGGCATGGCTCGCTCGCGGGTCATGCCCGTCCGGAGGCGGCTGTCATACAACGCTCGGAGCAGCAGCTTGTCGTTCAGGCCGAGTTTCGTCGGGTTCACCCGATCGCCGAAAACGCTGGGCGAATAGGTGGCGCGGTCGGCGCCGGTCCCGATCGCATGGGCCGCCTCTTCGATGAGGCAGTGGCCGATCCTGAACAGCTTGGGATAGAGGCGGACGACGATGAAGGCGTATTTGAACCTCTTGTCTTGGTCGTTGAATACAACGGTCAAACAAGCGAACCTAAGCATGTGCGCGACTGAATCATCTCCCATGCCTCGTTCCCAGGCCCATTCCCTGATCGTGTCCGGGTCTTCGCTGACCAAGATTTGCAGGTTCGTGTTCGAGGTTTCGAAGCTGTGGGAATACCCCGTCAACCGCTCGAAGATCTTGAAGTTCTCTTCGAACACTCTTTGGTGCCAAGGAAGATAATCGCCGAAAAGACGCGCGCGGATGGGCTCTCCGATCTTGATGATGGGATAGGTCCGGCCGGGCGGCCCCGAATCGGATTCGAAGAACACCTTTTGGAAGCTGTCGATCAGCACTGATTGGGGCGCCAACTGTTTAAGCGCGCGACTTTCTGACCAGAACGCCCAGGCAACAAAAGACGCGACGACCAAAACCGCGGCGAAGAGAACCGCAAAGATGGCCGTGATTATCGTTCGCACGCGCAAGCGATTACCTCTTTTTGGTGATGTTGGTTTGCATCCATCAACTTTTACCACAATCGATGGGCCCGAAGATGCCGATCTCTATCGGTCTGACAGGATCCGCTGCAGCAACCGCAGGAACAAACCGAAACGGCCCTTGGGCCGGGATTTCCTTTTGCCAAGTTCCGGGTGAACCGGCGGCGGCGGGCCGGCGTCCGGCGGATCGAGAGGCGGGGTCTCCGTTGGCCCCTTGCTGGGGTCTTCGAAGAAGTCGCGATACTCGTCATGCAACCAGTCCATGAAATCTCCGAAATCGTCTTCAGCTTCATAAGGCTTCGGTTGGCCCCTGCCGGGCACCAGCCCTTTGCCGAGAGTCCCATCACCGTCGCCACCATGCGGCAGACGGGCCTCCCCGGCTTCGTGGTCTCGACCTGGTTCCAGCACTAGTTTTGGCTGTTTGATGGGCGGCGCCAATCCGCCACCTGTTTGGGTCGGCAGGCGGACCTCGCCCGCATCGATATCGGCTGCCGGCGGGCGGGTCCGTGTCAATGGGACGGGCGGCGCCAGACGCTTGTCATGGTCCTCGCGAGGCAGGCGCGTCTCGCCTGTGTCGATGTCCTTGGCCGGCTGGCCCGGCTTAGCCTTGATGGATTTCAGGAGCTTTTCGACGTTCTGGCCGTGGACCCGTGTCGGCGGCGGCCCCAGCAGGTTGAGGCCGGCCGGGCCCTGCGGCTTGGGCGCCGCGGGCCGGGGGGTCGGTGTTTTTGAAGATGCCCGGGCAGTCCGGCTTGGGGTTTCCGCCCGGTCTTGCCCGTCTTTCATCTTGCGCACCGTCGCCGTCTGTTGGGCCGGGCTCTGGCCGGGGGTTGAGGCGGCCGACGCCAGGCGCTGGTTCAGGCGCCTGAGCGTCGAGCCGTCCGGCTTCATCACGCCATCGACGTTGAGGCCTTCGGCCCGCTGGAACGTCTCGACGGCGTCGATCATCGGCCGGT
>JANQIJ010000105.1 GCA_028282185.1 Rhodospirillales bacterium | reverse complement strand
CTGCGACGCGATGCATTTCCTTGGCCGTGTCCTGCATCAGGCTGGAAGCCTGCTGAATTTGTTCGACCGAACGACGGGCGATGCCCTTGACCTTGTCGGCCATGAGGAAGCTCTCGCGGGTCCGTTCCTGGTCGGCGACACGCCGCTCCTGGATCTGCTGTTCACGCAGACGCTGGCGCTCGACGGCGTTTTTCTTCCAATGGGCAAGCGCCTTGGCCATGCCGCCGATTTCGTCGGTCCGATGGGTTTCCGGAATGTCCACCTTGAGCGAACCACCGGCGAGTTCCTCGGCCGCCTCGATGATATTGTCCAGCGGCCGTTTCAGCGTAAACCGCGCCAGGAACATGTAATAGCCCAGCAGCAACAACTGCCAAAGCGCACGCAGGATCACGGTCCAGATGCCGATCTCGACCGCCGCGTCGATGACGTTGGTGATCGACGCGGCACTGGCCTTTTCAGCGGCGATGGTTTCATCCGTCATCGCCGTGACCTTGGCCTTGACCTGGACCATTTGCGCTTGGCTGACCCCGGCTTCGGTCAAGACAGCGCGAAGTTCATCGGTCAAATGGGCGACGTGCTCGATGTTCCGTTCGAGCGACATATCGACCTGCGACCGAATGTCCTGAAAGCTGTTGTAGGTCCCCCAGAAGGCGGCGATCAGGGCCAGAATACCGATGGCCTGGCCGACGTTGCCGATGGCGACTTTTTGGACGATTGATAGACGCATGAGTGCCCCCTCACAAAGAAACTTCGGACACCCTCAGCCCTCGGACTTTTGTTGTTATAGGATGTTTCCCGTTGGCCGCACTTTTTGCCTGAGCCCCCGCCCGAACGCAACCGGATAATGGCCGGACCAGGCGCGGGGACACTGCACGCCCCCCGGGTGGCGCCCGGGAACCCGCGCATCCCGGACAATTGGGTCACCACGGTCAAGGCAACGGATCAAACCACTAAGTTTCGCGGCCGCCCGGCGACAAAGGCGTCCAGGTTGTCGATCAATTGATCGACCATGGCCTTGCGCGCCGTATGCCCGGCCCAGGCCGTATGCGGCGTCAGAATGAAATCTGGCCGCCCCAGGAGGTCCATGAACGGATGATCGGCGGGCGGCGGCTCCGAAGACACGACATCGATGCCGGCGCCGGCGATCTCCCCATCGATCAGCGCCCGGGTCAGGTCCGTCTCCTCGATCAAGCCGCCCCGGGCCGTGTTGACGATCAGGGCCGAGGATTTCATGCGCCGGAACTCGGCCGCCGCGAACATGTTCCGGGTTTCCGGCGTCAGCGGACAATGCAGGGTGATCGCATCGGCGGTTTCAACCATCTCGTCGAACGGAACAAGGTCCGGTGGCGGTGCGGCATCGCCCTTGCGTCCGGCGAACACGACGTCCATGCCGAAGCCCCGGGCGATCCGCGCCACGCCCTGGCCGAGCGAGCCACGACCGACGACGCCCAGGCGCGACCCATGCAGATCGCGGAGCTCATGGGTGAAGAAAGTATAGGTGCCGGCCGCCTGCCATTTGCCGCCCTTGACGTCCGCCATGTAGCCGAGGATCTGGCGGCGCAGCCCCAGGATCAGGCCGAACACGTGTTCCGGCACCGACGTCGCGGCATAACCGCGGACATTGCAAACCGCGATACCCCGTGCCTGTGCATCGACCAGATCAATGATGTCGGTCCCCGTCGCACAGACGGCGATCAGCTTGAGCCCCGGCGCCGCGTCCATTTCGGCGCCGCCCACGGGCACCTTGTTGGAGACGACGATGGTCGCCCCGGCGATCCGCGCCGCCACCTGGTCCGGCGCGGTCACCTCATGGTCCGTCCAGTCGTGGGCGAAATCCGGGCGGCGCAGCTCGGTCCCCGGGGCCAGGGATGAGCGGTCAAGGAAGACGATCTTTTGGGTCATGCCATTCAGTCCCGATAATCCAAGGCCGCGACCCTAGACGACGGCCCGCGGCTGGTCAAAGCACCGCCGGCGGTGACCAGGGGCCGCGCCATCGGCACGACGACCGGGGTCAACCGAACGGCGCGGATGGTGGCGCCGGAGGTCGGCGGTTCGCTCATGCGGCCCCCGTCGATTCCGAAATGCGGTCGAGCCGCAAGCGGTGGCGCGGATCGGTGATCCGCCAGACGACGCCATAGATCGCGGTGACCGAGCCGATCCCCGTGGCGCCGCCGATCAGAAACATCACCAGCAATTGGTATTTCACCGCCTGGATCGGGTCGGCGCCGGCCAGGATCTGGCCCGTCATCATCCCCGGCAACGAGACCACGCCCGTCGCCGCCATGGAGTTGATCGTCGGCATCAACGCCGTTTTCAAGGCCCGGCGGATGAACGGCTTCATCGCCACGTCGCGGGTCTCACCCAACGCGATCTGTGCCTCCACCGCCCAGCGTTCGCGGCTGACCGTGTTGAGCAGGTTGTTCAGGCCCAGGCTGATCCCGGTCATGGCGTTGCCCAGCATCATCCCGAGAAGCGGGACGGCATAGCGCGGATCGTACCAGGGGTCGGGGCGAATCTGCGTCGACAGCGCCAGCAGCGTCACGGTGAGCGCCGCGAAGGTCATGGTCGAAACGCCGATGCCGTAGGACCACCAGCCTGTCAACTTGCGGTCCTGGCGGTTCATGATCTCGTAGCCGGCGAAGCAGACCATGACCAGTACGACGCCCAGGGTCAGCCAGGGCGATTGCACGGCGAACAGATATTTCAGGACCAGGCCGATGAGCAGTAATTGCGCGACCATGCGGATCGCGGCGATGAACAAGGAGCGGGTAATTCCCAACCGCAGCCAGATCGAGAGCGCCCCGTTCAAGATTAGCAGCAAGGCCGCGAAGACCAGATCCAGGGGCGCCAATTCGACGGCTTCGGCGGTCATGCGGGGGTACTTTCGGGGGGGCCAGTCGGGGTCAGGCGGCCGTCCGACATATGCATCAGGCGCGTGGCAATGCGCGCCACCTGATCCTTCTCATGGGTCGCCATCAGGATGATGCCGCCGTCCTGAAGGAAATCATGGGCGATGCCTTCGACCCGGGCGGTCGATTCCTGATCCAAGGCGCCCGTCGGCTCGTCCATCAACAACACCCGGGGGCCCCGATCCATGGCGCGGACGATGGCCAGGCGTTGACGCTCGCCGGTGGACAGCCGACTGACCGGCCAGTTCATGCAGTCCTGAGAGAACCCCAGGCGCAGCAACAATCCGGTGAGCGCTTCCGGATAGCGGAAATGGGCACCGACCCGGTCCGCCCACCATCCGGATTCCGGACCCACGTAGATCACCCGGCGGCGCCATTCCGGACCGCTCATGTCGCCGCGGTCTTGACCGTCGAGCGCGACCCGCCCGTCCGACGGGTCCAGATCGGCGACGGCGCGGAGCAGCAGGCTCTTCCCCGATCCCGACGCGCCCATGACACAGACGCAATCGCCGGCGGCCAGCTCCAGCGCACCGACCTGCACCAGACGCGCCGACAGGCCTTCAATCGTCAGCATGAAGCCTCAACATGATCGGAAGTGTAAGGGGACAGAACGTCGCTGGCTACTTGGCTTTCGCCTTGGCGGCACCCCGCCAGGGTTCGACGAATGTGGTCACCCACATGCCCTTGTTACCCTGCTTGGCGATGGCTTCGTAGGCGGTATAGCGCTCGGTGTCCGGACGGTAGGCGAGCGCATATCCGTTTTCCACCATGTGGCGGTTCAGGTTCTTCGCCCCGACGTGGCATTCCGCCGTTTGCGTGCCGTCGGGACGGGGCGCCTTCAAGACGCAGCGGATGTCCTCCTTCTTCGTCTGCTCCATCAGCATGGCCGCGGAATACCGGCCGCAGAGCACGTTGCGGCCGTTGGGATGGCGGCACAGCTGTTTCAAACGAAACGCGGCAACGCCCCAAAGATCGACGCTCTGACCCTCGACGCATTTGGTGTGCCGGCGCTTGCCGCCGAACATCAGGGTGTCGCCGTCGACGATGCAGACCTTTCCTTCCAAGGTCTCTTCCGCCTTTGCGAACATCGCGGGCGCCAAGCCAAGGCCCAGCGCCACCGATAGAATGAGAAAGCGCATGGCCGGATGATAGCAGATTCCGGCCCGTCCGGGAAACACGGGGCCGTGATTGAGGCGGCCGACTGCCTCCCGCATGCCGGAAAGGGATCGGTCGCGCGCCCGCTTTTGCTTGACGTTCACCGCCGAAAGGCCCAGGCTGTTTGCGTTCCGACGGGGTGTCCCCGCCTGGCCCGTGTGATCACCAAACTGGCGACCACCAAGTATGCGGCGATGGGGGGCTGAGATTGGCGCGATCCGGTGCGCCTAAACCCGCCGAACCTGATCCGGGTCATGCCGGCGAAGGGATTGGAACGTCCTGAGGACGAACCTCAATTTCTCTCCCCGCTGCGTCTCCCAAGATCAGTCCGCTGTTTTTTTGCCTTGGGAGAGTATTCATGAACGTCATCCGCAAACCCACCACCGGCGATGTGACCACCGGTCCCCTGCCCGCCTCCAAAAAGATCTTTGTCGAAGGCGAGAGGCCCGGTGTCGCCGTGCCCATGCGGGAAATCGCCGTCCACGAAAGCGCCATGGAGGCGCCGACCATCGTCTACGACACCACGGGCCCCTATACGGATCCGGCAGCCCACATCGATATCGAAGCCGGCCTGCCGCGCATTCGTGAACAATGGATCGAGGCCCGGGGCGACACGGAAATCTACAAAGGCCGCGACATCAAGCCGGAAGACAACGGCAATGTGGATGACGCCCACCTGGTGCCGGAATTCCCCGTGGCCAACGCGCCGCGTCGCGCGGTTGAAGGCCCAAATGGTGAAAAGAGGGCCGTGACCCAGATCGCCTATGCCCGGCAAGGCATCATCACGCCGGAAATGGAATTCATCGCCATCCGCGAGAATTGCTTGAGGGAGCGCCTGCCCGAGGAATACCGGAAACTGGCCGAAGATGCTGAGAGTTTCGGTGCCGAAATCCCCGAGGTGGTAACGCCCGAGTTCGTTCGGGACGAGGTCGCCCGCGGCCGCGCCATCATCCCGGCCAACATCACCCACCCGGAAACCGAGCCCATGATCATCGGCCGGAACTTCCTGGTGAAGATCAACGCCAACATCGGCAACTCGGCGGTGACGTCATCCGTGGCGGAAGAAGTGGACAAGATGGTCTGGGCCATCCGCTGGGGCGGCGACACGGTCATGGACCTGTCGACGGGCCGGAACATCCACAACATCCGCGAATGGATCATCCGCAACTCGCCCGTGCCGATTGGGACGGTTCCGATCTACCAAGCACTTGAGAAAGTCGACCGGGCGGAGGACCTGACCTGGGAGATCTACCGCGACACCCTGATCGAGCAATGCGAGCAGGGCGTGGACTACTTCACCATCCATGCCGGCATTCGGCTGAAGCACATCCACCTGACCGCCGAGCGGGTCACGGGGATCGTGTCGCGCGGCGGCTCGATCATCGCCCAATGGTGCCTGGCGCATCATAAAGAGTCCTTCCTCTACGACAATTTCGAGGAAATCTGCGACATCATGGCCGCCTATGACGTGTCGTTCTCGCTCGGCGACGGGTTCCGGCCCGGGTCGGGCGCCGACGCCAACGACGCGGCCCAGTTCGCCGAACTGGAAACGCTCGGTGAACTGACCCAGGTCGCCTGGGAAAAGGACTGCCAGGTGATGATCGAGGGCCCCGGCCATGTGCCCATGCACAAGATCAAATACAACATGGATAAGCAGCTGAAGGAATGCGGCGAGGCGCCGTTCTATACCCTGGGCCCGCTTGTGACCGACATCGCGCCGGGCTACGACCACATCACGTCCGGTATCGGGGCGGCCATGATCGGCTGGTTCGGCACGGCCATGCTCTGCTACGTGACGCCCAAGGAACATCTGGGCCTGCCCGACCGCAATGATGTTAAAGAGGGCGTCATCACCTACAAGATCGCCGCCCATGCGGCGGACCTGGCCAAGGGCCATCCGGGAGCGGCCGCCCGGGACGATGCCCTCTCCCGGGCACGGTTCGAATTCCGCTGGGAAGACCAATTCAACCTGGGCCTGGATCCGGACCGGGCGCGCGACTTCCACGACCAGACCCTGCCCAAGGAAGCCCACAAGACCGCCCACTTCTGCTCCATGTGCGGGCCCAAGTTCTGCGCCATGGAGATCACGAACCTCGTTCGTGATTATGCGAAAGATGGCATGGAAGAAATGTCGGAAAAATTCAAGGAAGAAGGCGGCGCGCTCTATAAGGACAAATACCGCGACCAGCAGGCGGCGGCGGGCGGGGGTGATGACTGACTTGCCCCTCGCGGGGCAATTAAGACCACAGGGGGGTT
>JANQIJ010000279.1 GCA_028282185.1 Rhodospirillales bacterium | reverse complement strand
TTCGAACCGCCCCATGACGGCGTTGAACTCGTTGATACAGCTGAGGGCGTTTTTCACCTCGGGCAGGCGACCCTGGCAAAGCTGGACCATCATGCGCTGCGCCTGGGCGGCGTCGGCGACCCCGCCCAAGAATTCACCGACCGCCGCCGCGCCGTCGAAAATCTCCGCCAAGGCCTCGCCGACATAGGCCTGGGCGACGATTCCCGGCGCGCCGTCCAACAGGCCGATCAAGACCTGGACCTTGCCGTTCCAATCGCCCTCCTCGCCCATAAAGGCAGCCAGGCCCGCAAGGATCGTTTGGTGGCGTTCGACTTCCGGCGCTTCGCCGTTGACCTTGTCGATCAAGGCCTGCAGGCCATGGTCGCGGACCGCTTCCAGCAGGTCGTCACGGCCCATCGCCGCCTGGGCACGGTCCTTCAATTGGTCGAACAGTCTGTCCAGCTTGCCCTGTCGTTCGGCCGGCGCCTCGTCCATTTCCTTGGCCTGAATGCCCGCGAGGCGCGCCATGGCGCCGACATAGAGCTTGTCGTCACGTTCAAGCATCTTCAGGCGGCCGAAATCAAAGGCCAGCTCCATGGCCGTCATGCCGATGTCGTCCAGGTACTGACGCAACAGGCGGCCGGCGGTCAGGCGGGCCTCCAAGCGATAGCAGTCGGCCAATTCATCGCAGACCGGCGACTCTTCGATGGGAATGATCGTCAGGCCCTTGTCCGTGACCTCCGTCGATTCCTCGAAGATCACCTCTTCGCCCTTGCGGTCGCTTTCGGCGATTACCTTGACGCCGGAATACTTGTGGGTCTCGAGCAAGGCCTGGGCCTCCTCGATGGCCTTGGATTTGACGTTATAGCTGGCGTGGAAGGTCCACTTTTTGTCGTTTTCGGTCTGAATTTCGTAGGTCTTGCCGGCGAGATTCTGATCCATGTCGTTCCCTCGTGCGATGGCCCAGGCCGCACCGTCCTCGAGCAGGGTTCGGCGACCGCCGCAGTCCGTCCGATGACGCCCGCCACGATCATGCCGCGTCTTTCGGCGGCTTTCCGAAGAAAAGAATGCCGTGTCCCGACGCCCGACGCAAGAACCACCCGCGCCGTCGCACAGCGACGATCGATACGCGCTTCGGCGGGCCGGCCATATGCGCCGACGAGGCCGAGATTCCGACTGCCAGACACGTAAATTATAGACCCTTTTTTACGTGCTTTTTCCCGCTGAACAAATATACCGATATGCAGAAACTACAACTCTTGTGTGCGTATTAGAGGGGGAGAGGCCTGATGCTGGCGTGATCGCCGGGGCGGGTTGGTGTTGACAATGTGCGACTACATTTCTTTGGTCCGTTGGCTGCAATCGACGCGTAACGGCCAAGCCGGCCTTTATCGAAGCGCCGGCACGCAGGGCCTGACCTGGGACGTGATTCTGCTGGTCGCCGAGGCGCAATATGGGGAAAAGGCGCTCAACGTCTCCGACGTTTGCGTTTCCATGGCCGCGTCGAAATCGACGGTCTTGAAACTGATCGCGCAATTGGCCGAGGAGCACATTCTGACCAAGAAGCGCAAGAAAACTGACAGCCGGACGCAACTGCTTCGTCTGGATGACCGTTTCCGCCGCCGCCTGGAGGGTTATCTGGACGACGTCGCCGTGACTTTTCCCGGCCGCTGACCGGCGGACCTAAGACGCGGCAACGCTTTGCAAGGGATCAGGAACGCCCCGCTACCCCCCGAACAGATCGGCCATCGCCCAGGTGATGGCCACGATAAAGGCCAGGGCCGCCAGGATTTCCAGGATCGATTTGACGCGGCCGCGTTTGGACGGGTTCATGGGAGGCCTCCTGGCGCCATCTTAATACGCCGCGGGGGCCTTGGAAACGGCCGCCTGGACGACCCGGGCGACCCGAAAGCGGCGGCGCCATGGCGCGCCCCCGCCAACCGATCCATCCCCTGGGCGCGCGTTTCCGCATTATCAATCAAAAGGATGGTGCGGGCGGTCGGACTTGAACCGACAAGGCCTTACGGCCGAGGGATTTTAAGTCCCTTGTGTTTACCAATTTCACCACGCCCGCAGGCGGGCCGGACCACGCGCCGGGCGTGGCCCCGCCGGCACCCCCCGTGGTACGCCCTGGGCGACCGCCTGACAAGCGGCAATGGCGGTTGCGGCGCCCGGGCACGAACGGCTACACCAGGGCATGACCGAGACCGATCACAAGCCCACGACCGACGCGGCGACGGACCCCGACGCGGCCGGCGCGCCGGAATTCGACGCGGCCTTCCGGGCGCGGCTGTTGGACTTGTTCCGCTGGCGCCGGGACGTGCGCCGGTTCCGGGGGGATCCGTTGCCGCCGGGCGCGATGGACGACCTGTTGGCCCAGGCGGCGCTGGCGCCCAGCGTCGGCAATTCCCAGCCCTGGCGCTTCGTCCTGGTCGGGGACACGGACCGCCGCCAGGCCGTGAAGGTGGATTTCGAGGCCGCCAACGCCGATGCGCTGAAGGGCTATTCCGGCGACCGGGCCCGGGCCTACGCGGGGCTCAAGCTGGCGGGGCTCGATCAGGCGCCGGTGCAATTGGCGGTCTATGCCGACATGGAAACCGCGCGCGGCCATGGTTTGGGGCAGAAGACGATGCCGGAAATGCTGCCCTATTCCGTGGTCGCCGCGGTCAATACCTTCTGGCTGGCGGCCCGGGCCCGGGGCATCGGCGTCGGCTGGGTGTCGATCCTGCATCCCGATCGGATCGCCGAAATCCTCGACCTGCCGGCGGACTGGCGGCTGGTCGCCTACCTCTGCGTGGGCTATCCGGAAGAAGAGCACATCGATCCGGAACTGGTCCGCGCCGCCTGGCAAGACCGGGCCGATCCCGCGGACTTCATCGTCCGGCGCTGATCGACGCCGTCCCCTCGCCCACGTTTTCGCTCCCGCCTACTTGGTCCCTTCTACTTCGTTCCCCGGGGCGGATAGTTGCGGGCGCGGATCATGTCGACCGCTTCCAGGACATCGGCGAAATGATGGCGATGGAACGGCGTCGTGTGATAGACGGCCGAATAGAGCCGGCCGTCCGGCTGGACCAGGAACATGCCCGGCTCGCAGAACGTTTCGGTCTCCTTGGTCTGGAACGATTCCGATATGTAGAGGCCCCATGTCCGCGCCTGGTCTTCGGTCAGGCCATAGCCGATGGGCAGGTCGTGCGTGCCCCATTCCTGGGCGGTCTTTTCCGCCCGGTCCCGGGGATCCATGGAAATCGCGATGACGCCGCAGCCGCGCTCGGCAAAGCGTTTGATCTTGTGATCCAAGTCCAGCAAATGGACCTTGCAGCGCGGACAGTGATAACCGCGATAGAATTCGATCACGGTAAAGGTTTCCGGGGTCTGATCGGCCAGGCACCAAGTCTCGCCACCGGCAAGAGCGACGTCAAGCGCGGGCACGGGCTGGTTCGGTTTGAGCATGGTGTTTCCTTTTTTTGCTGGGCGGGGATCGGGCGGAAATCAGGTCACGTCGGCAAACGGTTCGTTGCCAAGATCGCGGACGATTCGACGCAGCTTTTCGCCGGCTTCTTCCAGACGCGCCCGGTCGGTGCCGCGGATCACCAGGGAGGAGCCCGGACGGCCGTCGCGGATGAACGGATAGCTGCCCATCTCCATTTCCGGATATTCCGCCTGCAGCGCTTCCAATCGGGCGGCGACAGTGCCTTCCTGAGTGAACGAAGCGACGGTCAGGGAATGCACCGTCGCGCCGCCGGCGAGCCGATGTTTGAAGCCCTCGAACATGGCTTGCAGGATGCGCGGCACGCCGGGCAGGACGAAAACGTTTTCGACCTGGAACCCGGGGGCGCGACTGACGGGATTGTCCAGCAGGGTCGCGCCTTCCGGCACGTCGGCCATCTTCATCCGCGCCGGCGTCCGGTCTTCCGGCTTGTAATGGGCCTGCAACAAGGCTTCGGCCTCCGGGTCGCGGATCAGGTCCCGGCCGAAGGCGCGGGCGACGCAGGCCGAGGTGATGTCGTCGTGGGTCGGACCGATCCCGCCGGTGGTGAAAACGTAATCGAAGCGGGCGCGCAACTGGTTCACGGTATCGACAATTGTTGTCGCATCATCGGGGATGACCCGGGCCTCGACCATGCGGATGCCGATCCCGTTCAGGCTTTCGGCCAGGTATTGCAGGTTGGCGTCCCGCGTGCGACCGGAGAGGATTTCGTTGCCGATGACGATCAGGCCGGCGGTCACGGTCGTGGCGGCTGTGTCGGTGTCGGCGGTTTGATCGGCCTCGGCGCCGGGCATGGTCGGTCCTTTCAGATTGTCCGCCTTAGGTAGCCAACGGACCGCCGATGCGCAACGGCCAAAAAGGGGCCGCCCGTGGGAGGAG
>JANQIJ010000181.1 GCA_028282185.1 Rhodospirillales bacterium | reverse complement strand
GGCACCCTGCGGGCCGTCACGGTGCGCGACCTGGACGGCAACGAACGACGGCTGGAGGCGGATGTGCTGCTGCCGTTCTTCGGCCTGAGCCAGAACCTGGGGCCGATCGCCGATTGGGGCCTGGACCTGGAAAAGGGCCTGATCCAGGTCGAGGCCGCAACCATGAACGCGGGGCGGCCGGGGCTGTTCGCGATCGGCGACATCGTCGCCTATGCGGGGAAGCTGAAGTTGATCCTGACCGGCTTCGCCGAGGCCGCCTTGGCCGCCCAGGGCGCCCATGCCGCCGCCCGCCCCGGCGAGATCCTGCATTTCGAGTACTCGACCACGAAAGGCCTGCCGGGCGCGTCGGCCTAACCACGCGCGGCCATTGAACGCGGTCGGCACCCGTGCTACTGGCGCGGCATGCGGTGCCTTGTCTTCATCCTTGTGATCCTGCTCCCGGTCTGGCTTGCTCAGCCGCTCGCGGCGCAATCGCCGGAAACGCCCTGTCTGGAATGCCATGGCCCCGAAGGGTTGGCGAAAAATCCGCAGGCGCCGATCCTGGCCGGCCAACGGGAGCACTACCTGAAACTGCAACTTCAGGCTTTCCGCAATGGCAACGCGGCAGGCAGGGCAAACTTTAGTGCGCGGCGCCATCCGGTAATGGCCGAGCGGGCGCACAACTACACCGACGAAGAGATCGTCCAACTGGCCCGCGCATTTTCCCGTCAGGTCTGCCGCAGCGCCCGCGAGTTCGACCCACGGATACCGCGCGACGTTCCCCGCCCCCAGATCGCCCAAACCTGCTTCACCTGTCACGGTGTTGATGGCCGATCCCGGAGATCGACGATGCCCAATCTGGCGGGCCAACGCCCGGCCTATCTGGCGCGCCAACTGTTTGCCTTCCGCGACGCCAAGCCGGCGGACAAAACCGCGCCGATCTATCGCCACCACCGCATGATGAGCCGAAAAGGCAACCATCTGAGCCCGGAGCAGATCAAACAATTGGCCCTCTATTTCGGGCATAAGACCTGTTGGTAACATGGTCTGCCGGCACTTCATCACCGACCGGGAGCACCAGGCCCAATGATGGCCATGACGACGGAAATCGACATTGAGCGGGCGCGGGCGGAAACGCCAGGGGTCGAACACGTCCTGCATTTCAACAATGCGGGCGCCGCCCTGACCTCGACCCCGGTGATCGAGGCGGTGCGGGCGCATCTTGACCTGGAGGTCCGGATCGGCGGCTACGAAGCCATGCAGGCGGCGGAACCCAAGGTCCGTCGGACCTACGCGGCGGCGGCGGCGCTGTTGAACTGCGACGCGTCCGAGATCGCGGTCATGGAAAACGCGACCATGGCCTGGGCCCAAGTATTCTATGGCCTGGCCCGGGAATTCAAACCGGGGGACCGGATCCTTACCGCCGAAGCCGAATACATCAGCAACTACATCGCCTACCTGCAGATGGCCAAGCGGACAGGCTGCGTCATCGACGTCATCCCATCGGACGAAACCGGCGCCCTCTCGGTCGCGGCCTTGGAAGAGATGATCGACGACCGGGTCAAGCTGATCAGCCTGAGCCACGTGCCGACCAACGGCGGCCTGGTCAACCCCGCGGCGGCCGTCGGCCGGATCGCCCGCGCCGCGGGCGTTCCCTATCTGTTGGATGCCTGCCAATCGGCCGGACAGATGCCGCTGGATGTCGATCGAATCGGCTGTGACTTCCTGTCATTCACCGGCCGCAAGTACCTGCGCGGGCCGCGAGGCACCGGCATCCTCTATGCTCGAAGCGACGCGCTTCAAGGTTTCGAGCCGGCGATCCTTGACCTACACGGCGCGCAATGGCTCGCTGCCGACCGTTACCAAGTCAACCCCGACGCCAGCCGGTTCGAAAACTGGGAATTCAACTACGCCGCCGTGATCGGCCTGGGCCAAGCGGTCGATTACGCCCTTGAGTGGGGCTTGACCCCAATCCAGGCGCGGGTCGACGCCTTGGCGAGGCGCCTGCGCAACGGCCTGGCGGCGCTCAAGGGCGTGACCGTCACCGATCTTGGGCCGAAGCCTTGCGGCATCGTCACCTTCACCAAGGACGGCCGGGCCTGCGCATCGATCAAGGATCGGCTGGCCCGGCAGGCCATCAATGTCTCGGTCTCGCGGCAAAGCTCGACCCGCTTGGACATGGAGAAACGCGGCCTGACGGAAGTCGTCAGGGCCTCGGTACATTATTACAACGCGGAAGAAGAAGTGGACCGCTTCCTGGAAGCCATCGACCAGCTCTGAACAAATCCTGCCGGGCCATTGAGACCCCGCGTAACGTAAGCGGAGGGAGAGCCAAGGGCGCGGATGCGCCCGCCCGGCGCCTAAGGCGCAAGGGAAAAGTCAGTTCATCGGATGGCGGTAAACCAGCCGCCCGTCATCGTCGATCATGAAGAAATCCGGCAGGTCGGGGTGCTCGATGGGCTCGTCGGAATCTTCCAATTCCAAGTTCTGCTCCGAAACATAGGCCACATAGGGTGACTTATCGTGGTTTTCCGCCAGCAGGTGATAAAACGGCTGGTCCTTGCGCGGGCGAACCTCGGCCGGGATGCTCTCATACCACTCGTCGGTATTGTTGAATTCCGGATCGATATCGAAGACAACGCCGCGAAATCCATAGACGCGGTGGCGCACGCATTCGCCCAGGGGGAACTTCGCAACGTTCTTGTTCATGGAGGCGGGTCCTTTTCAAGGGGACCGGCGAAAACACGGTCCGCTGGCACTCGACCAATATAGGCCGGGCATCGGGTCGATAAAAGGGGGGCGGTGATTCCGTCGCCAGTCATTCGGACGCCGGTCCGGCCGGCGCGGCTTCCGGAACAGCGGCCGCGGCCGCATCGTCGGCATTCGGCCCGCCACCGACATCCAAATAAGAGACCAGGACGCCGCCGTCGGGGAGCGGCGCGTTGGTGTATTCGACGACGCGACCATCGGCCAGGGGGATGCGGGCCCGCGTCGGCCCGCGCCGGGTCATGGCCGCATGAATCTGCGCCTTCTGGGTCTCCCAATCGCCGGCGGGGTCGATCAGGTGGCGCACCGACTCGATGAAATCGGCGACATGGACATCCACACCCAGGGCCTCCGCATCCAACCGCCAGAACCGGGCGAAAGACGGGTTGCTCAACTTCAAACGACCGTCGGAACCGAATACAGCCACCGCCTCGCGCAGGTTTTCAAGGGTCGCGCGATGCACGGCGTCCCGTGCATTGACGGCGCTTTCCAGATCAAGCTGGTCCGTTACGTCATCGTAACTTATCGCCAAACCGCCGCCGGGCAGGGCAAAACTGACGGCGCGAAGTGTCCGGCCGTCGGGCAGATGCATAAGGTCGCCCGTGGCGTCGCCGACGTCATCGAACAGCTGCAGCTGTTCCATTTTGTAGGCGCGGAAATCAGGCACCTCGGGCAAGCGCCGCACGGCCCGAAGGTGTTCCAAGATTTCACCGAACTCCCGTCCCCGCTCCAGCCAATCGGCGTCCAGGCGCCACATTTCGCGGTAGGCCGGGTTGTGGAAACTGAGCCGCGTCGCCTGATCGAAGATCGCGATGCCGGTGCCAAGCCCGGCCAGAACGGTTTCGGCGCGGGGCAGGGGCGACGCCGCGCTCGCCGATGTCTCGGAAAGATCGCTGTCCCCTGCGGCGGGTTCGGTCATGGGTGCCGATTCGTCGACCGCCGCGGGGACGGGAAAGGCATAGCCGATCACCCCGGCGGACGGTGCCCTGGCCGCCGTCGAGTCAGTCCCGCTTTCGGCCACATCATCGTCGCCGAGCGGGCATTCGGTAACACTGAAGACCCGGTCTTCACCCGCGTCCGCGATCTGTTGTTGCCGCGCGATCGGTCGGTTTTCCGCCTGCGCGCTGGCCGCCTGAGACTCGTCCGGACCGGCGACCCGCTGGGACAACGCCGCCTGGTTGGTGAACACGACCTTCAGGTCGCCGTCGCGCAACCACACGGGAAAGGGTAGCGCGTCCAGCATACCGCGAAGGTGCAGATCGCGGGCTTCCGGCAGGTCGCCATCGCCGGTCAGATCGACGAGAAGCTTGGCCGCGACCGAAACATCGCGCATCCAGACCATGTCCGCCAAGACTTCGCCGTGCTTTGAAAAGGCCCGACCGCCGATTGCCTGAATCAATCGCCGGCCGCCGGAATCGGCGGTCGACAGGACAAGTTCGAACCCCCGCCCTTCTTCGTGCAGGAAGGTCACCGCCGCGTTCAGCCGGCGCACCGATTCGTCATCGAACCGTTCGACCACGTCTTCGAACCGGGACTTGCCGCCGTCGGCCAGGGACAACAGCGCCGCCAGCTTGCGCGAACAGGTGATCGCGCCCTGTTCGCGATCCCAGATGAACAGTCCGTCAGGCGCGGCCGCCAGGATTTCCCGAGCCTTGACCGCGACCGCCTCGATCCGCTGGCGGCCATGCTCCGCCTCGGCCCAACGGCGGCGGAACAGCCAAGCGACAACAGCCATGACGCCGGCACCGATAAGCAGGCCCGCGCTAAGCGAACTGACGGGGGAAAGGTCGGTCAACACCGGGCGATGTTAGCCACTGGCCCCTCCGGCGACAAAGAAAAAGCCCCAGCCATCGCCCGACCGCGGGCCCGGCCGGGCGCCGGTCGGCGGGCATGGGGCCATCGCTCAATAGCGGTACTGTTCCGGCTTGAACGGGCCGGCGGCGCCGACACCGATGTAATCGGCCTGTTCGTCGGTCAACTTGGACAAAGTCGCGCCCAATTTCTCCAGATGCAGCATGGCGACCTTTTCATCCAGATGCTTGGGCAGGACATAGACCTTGTTCTCGTACTGGTCGCCCCGGGTCCAAAGCTCGATCTGGGCCAGCACTTGGTTGGTGAAGCTCGCCGACATGACGAAGCTCGGGTGACCGGTGGCGCAGCCCAGATTGACCAAGCGCCCCTCGGCCAACAGGATAATCCGGTTGCCACCCGGGAATTCGATCTCGTCGACCTGCGGCTTGATGTTGGTCCACTTGAAGTTCTTTAATTTCGCCACTTCTATTTCGTTATCAAAATGGCCAATGTTGCAGACGATGGCCCGGTCTTTCATGTCTCGCATATGGTCGACGGTAATGACGTCGATATTGCCCGTGGTGGTGACGAAGATATCGCCCTTGGGCACCGCCTGTTCCATCGTCACGACCTCGAAACCTTCCATGCAGGCCTGCAAGGCGCAGATCGGATCAACCTCGGTGACCATGACACGGCAGCCGGCACTGCGCAGGCTTTCCGCCGATCCCTTGCCAACGTCGCCGTAGCCGGCGACGACGGCGACCTTGCCGGCCATCATCACGTCGGTGGCCCGGCGGACGCCGTCGACCAAGCTTTCGCGGCAGCCGTACTTGTTGTCGAACTTGGACTTGGTCACCGAATCGTTGACGTTGATCGCCGGAAACTGAAGCGTGCCCTTCTTTTCCATTTCATAGAGCCGATGGACGCCGGTGGTGGTTTCTTCCGTGACGCCCTGGACGTTGGCCGCGATTTCGGCATACCAGCCGGGTTTCTCGGCGATCGTCTTCTTGATCGAGGCGAACATGTATTCGGCCTCTTCCGAGCCCGGATCATCAAGCACCGAGGGGTCTTTTTCCGCCTCCATGCCCAAATGGACCAGGAGCGTCGCATCGCCACCGTCATCCAAAATCATGTTCGGCGTGCCGCCGTCGGCCCATTCGAAGATCCGATGGCAGTAATCCCAGTATTCTTCCAGATTCTCGCCCTTATGGGCGAACACCGGCGTGCCGCCGTCGGCAATCGCCGCGGCCGCGTGGTCCTGGGTCGAAAAGATGTTGCAAGACGCCCAGCGCACGTCGGCGCCCAGGTCCTTCAACGTCTCGATGAGAACCGCGGTTTGGATCGTCATATGCAGCGAGCCGGCGATGCGCGCGCCCTTCAGGGGCTGGGCGGCGGCGTATTCCTCGCGGGTCGCCATCAGGCCCGGCATTTCCGTTTCCGCGAGACTGATTTCCTTGCGGCCCCAGTCGGCCAGCGAAAGATCGGCAACCTTGTAGTCGTCGAAAGGCATGGAGGAACTCCTAAGCATGAATGAATTTGGCAATGAGGTGCGCCGGGTGTAGCAGCCACCGCCGCCGGGGGCAAGAATCCCTCGGCATGGGGGCAAGAATTTCTCGCTACACCCGAGCCCGCCGTTGGAGCCATAGTCCGGGCAATCGGCGCCAACGAATTGGCCAATCAACGGAGGACCACCTAAAAATGACCGACCCCGAAATCCTCAAGCGCGAAATCAAGATTCTGGTGTTCGATCAGTACGGCACCATCGTCGACATGCAAAAAGGCCTGACCGAAATCTCCGCCCCGTTCCTGAAAGACAAGGGCTGGGACGGCAACCCGCACCAATTCGTCACCTGGTGGCGGCGGACGCACTTCGAGAACTCGATGATCGACGCGCTTTGCGACCGGGGCCATACACCCTATCGCCAGATCGGCCATCGCGCCGTCGCCTTCGTCATGGACCGGGCGGGCATCGCCTATAGCCAAACGGAGGTCCAATGGCTGGTCTCGGAGATCGAAAAGCTGAAACCTTTCCCGGACGTGATCGAGGCCCTGGGCCGGCTCCGCGACAGCGGCTACACGCTCGCCATCCTGTCCAACGGCGACCCGGATATGCTGGCCGCCGCGGGACCGCACATCGGGTTCGACTTCGACCATGTGATCAGCGTCGAAGCCGCCGGTTACTTCAAACCCCATTGGAAGACCTACGCCACCGCCTGCGACATCACCGGCATTGACCGCTCCGGCTGCCTGTTCGTCGCCAACCATGAATTCGATTGCGTGGGTGCCAAAAGCCACGGGATGCGCACGGCCTTCATCGACCGGCGCAAGCGACCGTTCGGCGCCGGCCCCCACCAACCGGACCTAATCGTCGAAAACTTCGCCGAACTGGCGGCCGCCCTGACCTGAGGCTCAACTCGGCGCCATGCGCAGCGCGCCGTCGATGCGGATGACCTCGCCGTTGAGCATGCGGTTGGCGCAGATCGCCAGGACCAGGTTCGCGTATTC
>JANQIJ010000173.1 GCA_028282185.1 Rhodospirillales bacterium | reverse complement strand
GCCAGGGTCGAACCGGGTCGCCGGCTGCGCGAATTCCGCGTTGCCGAGGACAACCTGGTCGACGTTGGCGCCGAACTGTCCGCCGCCCATTTCGTCGAGGGCCAATCCGTCGACGTCACCGGCACCTCGGTCGGTAAGGGCTTCGCCGGCGGCATGAAGCGCTGGAACTTCGGCGGCTTGCGGGCGACCCACGGGGTTTCCGTGTCGCACCGCTCGCACGGTTCCACCGGTCATTGCCAGGATCCCGGCAAGGTCTTCAAGGGCAAGAAAATGGCCGGGCAATACGGCAACGTGCGGCGCACGGTGCAGAACCTGGAAATCGTCGCCACCGATGAAGATCGCGGCCTGATCATGGTTTCCGGCGCGGTGCCGGGATCGAAGGGCGGTTTCGTTCTGATCCGCGACGCGGTCAAGAAAGCCCTGCCCGACGATGCCCCGTTGCCGGCCGCGTTGAAGTCAAGCGGCGCCCCTGTGGTTGAAGAAGCATCGGAAGAGGCGTCTGCCGACGACGCGGCGGCCACGGAGGCGGAAGCGTCTGCCGACGACGCGGTGCCCGAAGACGCGGCGCCGGAAGCGGACGCGGCTTCGAGCGAAGAAGAGAAGAAGGAATAGCGGGCGATGAAACAGGACGTCATCTCCCTGGCCAACAAGAAGGTCGGCGACATCGATCTCGACGACGCCGTGTTCGGTGCCGACGTGCGGTCCGACCTGCTGGCCCGCACGGTAAATTGGCAGCTGGCCAAGCGGCGCGGCGGCAACCACAAGGTCAAGGGCCGGAGCGAGATTTCCGGCACCAAGTCGAAACCGTTCCGCCAAAAAGGCACGGGCCGGGCGCGTCAGGGCTCGAAATACGTGACCCAGATGCGCGGCGGCGGCGTGGTCTTCGGCCCGCATGTCCGGGACCACAGCCATTCCCTACCGAAGAAGGTGCGGCGCCTGGCACTGAAGTCGGCGCTAAGCGCCAAGCAGAAGGAAGGCAGGCTGGTCGTCATCGATACGGCGGCCTTGAAGGCGGCGAAGACCCGCGATCTGGCCAAGCAGTTGGACAAGCTGGGCTGGGGCAAGGCCTTGGTGATTGACGGCGAAAAGGTCGACGAGAACTTCGCCCGCGCGGCGTCGAACCTGATCGGCATCGACGTGCTGCCGTCCGGTGGTGCCAATGTCTACGACATCCTGCGCCGTGACACTTTGGTCCTGACCAAGGACGGCGTTGAAAAGCTGACGGAGCGCCTGAAATGACCCGCTACAGCCCCACCAACGAGACCGTGTCGCAGCAGCGGATGATGGAAATCCTGCGCCGTCCGGTGATCACCGAAAAGTCGACGCTGATCGGCGAGCATAACCAGGTCGCGTTCTACGTGCCGCTGAATGCCAACAAGTTCGAGGTCAAGACGGCGGTTGAAAAGCTGTTCAAGGTCAAGGTGACGGCGGTCAACACGCTGCGCACCAAGGGCAAGGTGAAGCGCCATCGCGGCCGCCTCGGAAAACGGGTCGATACCAAGAAGGCAATCGTCACCCTGGCGGAAGGCGACACCATCGACGTGACGACGGGAATTTAACGGGCGCGCCCAACGGCCCCGACGAGACAAAGAGAAGAAAAAGGCAGAGACCCATGGCTCTGACGCAATACAAACCGACAACGCCCGGCCGCCGGACCCTGGTCCTGGTGGACAAGAGCGACCTGCACAAGGGCAAGCCCGAAAAGTCGCTGACCGAGGGCCTGCGCGCTAAGGGCGGGCGCAACAACAAGGGCCGGATCACGGCGCGCCGCCGGGGCGGCGGGCACAAGCGCCGCTACCGGGTGATCGACTTCAAGCGCCGGAAATTCGGCGTCGAGGCGACCATCGAGCGCCTGGAATATGATCCCAATCGGACCGCGTTTATTGCCTTGATCAAATACGACGACGGCGAAATCGCCTATATCATCGCGCCGCAGCGGGTTCGCCCGGGCGACCGTGTGATTGCCGATGAAACGGTCGATATCAAGCCGGGCAACGCCATGCCGATGAAGAACATCCCGGTCGGCACGATCATCCACAACGTGGAAATGAAGGCCGGCAAGGGCGCCCAGATGGCGCGATCCGCCGGGACCTACGCGCAGATCATCGGCAAGGACCAGGGCTATGCCCAGCTGCGCCTGTCGTCCGGCGAACTGCGCATGGTGCGGGCCGAATGCATGGCGACCATCGGCGCCGTGTCCAACCCGGATCAGCAGAACATCAAGATCGGCAAGGCCGGCCGCGCCCGCTGGAAGGGCAAGCGCCCGTCGGTGCGTGGCGTCGCCATGAACCCGATCGACCACCCGCATGGCGGCGGCGAGGGCCGCACGTCCGGCGGTCGCCATCCCGTCACCCCATGGGGCAAGCCGACCAAGGGCAAGCGGACCCGGCACAACAAGAAGACGGACAAGCTGATCATGCGGTCACGCCACGTCCGGAAGAAGCGGTAAGAGGATCGAGACATGTCGCGTTCCGTTTGGAAAGGCCCGTTCGTCGACGGCTATCTGCTGAAAAAGGCGGAGGAAGTGCGCGCGTCCGGCCGCAACACGGTGATCAAGACCTGGTCCCGCCGGTCGACCATCCTGCCCCAGTTCGTGGGCCTGAACTTCGGCGTCTACAACGGCCAGAAGTTCATCCCCGTGCTGGTGACCGAGGAGATGATCGGCCACAAGTTCGGCGAGTTCTCGCCGTCCCGGACCTATTTCGGCCACGCGGCCGATAAGAAGGCGAAGAGAGGCTAATCATGGGTAAAGCCGCGGCAAAACGGCCGTTGTCCGACAACGAGGCGATGGCCTATTCGCGCCACATCCGGACCAGCCCGCAGAAACTCAACCTGGTGGCGGAGAGCATCCGCGGCCTGGCCTGTGAACGGGCGCTGGCGGAACTGACCTTTTCCAAGCGTCGGGTCGCCAAGGAGGTCAAGAAGGTCCTGCAGAGCGCCATCGCCAATGCGGAAAACAACCACCAGCTCGACGTCGACCGCTTGGTGGTCGCGGAAGCGACGGTCGGCAAGAGCATGGTCATGAAACGGTGGAAGGCGCGCGCTCGGGGCCGCGTCGGTCGCATCGAAAAACCCTTTTCCAACCTGCGGGTTGTCGTGCGCGAACGCGAGGAGACGGCGTAATGGGTCAGAAAGTCAATCCGATCGGGCTCAGGCTCGGCGTCAACCGGACCTGGGATTCGCGCTGGTTCGCCGGCCGTGGCGATTACGCCACGCTGCTCCACGAGGATCTGCGCATCCGCGAGCACCTGAAAAAGCGTCTGGCCCAGGCCGGCGTCTCGAAGATCATCATCGAGCGGCCGGCGAAGAAGGCCCGGGTGACGATCCACACGGCCCGTCCCGGCGTGGTCATCGGCAAGAAGGGCGCGGATATCGAAAAGCTGCGCCGCGAAGTGGCGGCGATGACTGATTCCGAGGTCCACCTCAACATCGTCGAAATCCGCAAGCCGGAAATCGACGCCCAATTGGTCGCCGAAAACGTTGCCCAGCAGATGGAACGCCGGGTGTCGATCCGCCGGGCCATGAAGCGGGCCGTGCAGTCGGCGCTGCGCCTGGGCGCCGAAGGCATCCGGATCAACTGCTCGGGCCGCTTAGGGGGGGCTGAAATCGCCCGCATGCAATGGTATCGCGAAGGCCGCGTGCCGCTGCACACGCTGCGCGCCAACATCGATTACGGCGAGGCCACGGGCAACACCACCTACGGCGCCTGCGGCGTCAAGGTCTGGATCTACAAGGGCGAAATCATGGCCCACGATCCCATGGCCTTGGACAAGCTGGCCCAGGAACAGCAGCCGGTCCGCTAGGGCCCGGCGCGTGAACGCAACGGAACGAAAGAATAGGGATTAAGCACCATGCTGGCCCCGAAAAGAACGAAATTCCGCAAGGCCCATAAGGGCCGGATCCATGGCAACGCCAAGGGCGGAACCACTTTGAACTTCGGTTCTTACGGCTTGAAGGCGACGTCGCCCAACCGCATCACGTCGCGCCAGATCGAAGCCGCCCGCCGCGCCATGACGCGCCATATGAAGCGGGCCGGCCGTGTCTGGATCCGCATCTTCCCGGACGTGCCTGTGTCGCAAAAGCCGGCCGAAGTGCGCCAGGGCAAGGGCAAGGGCTCGCCCGAATTTTGGGCCGCGCGGGTCAAGCCGGGCCGAATCATGTTCGAAATCGACGGCGTGCCGCTGGACGTTGCCAGGCGGGCCATGGAATTGGCCTCGGCCAAACTGCCCATCGAAACCAAGTTCGTCACCCGTTTGGGCGAGGAGGGCTGATCATGGCCAAGGCCGCCGATCTCAAGACTAAGACCGACGACGAACTGAAGGACCAGTTGATGGACTTGAAGAAAGAGGCGTTCAACCTGCGCTTCCAGCAGGCTTCGGGTGCTTTGGAAAACACGTCGCGGGTAAAGGTCGTGCGCCGCGACATCGCGCGCATCAAGACCATTTTGGGCGAGCGCGGCCAGGCCGCGGCGGCGTCCTGAGGAAGGGATAAGAAATCATGCCGAAACGTATCCTTCAGGGTGTCGTGGTCAGCGACAAGATGGACAAGACGGTGACCGTCAAGGTGGAACGCCGGGTCATGCATCCGCTGTACAAGAAGTTCATCAAGCGCTCGAAGAAATACGCCGCGCACGACGAAGACAACAAGTGCAAGGTCGGTGACGAAGTGCAGATCCGGGAATGCCGCCCGATTTCGAAGCGGAAGACCTGGGAAGTGATTAGCGAGGCGGGCTGATCCCCATCGGGAACGCCCCTAAGGTGCAAGGACAAGAACAATGATCCAGGCCGAAACGAACTTGGACGTCGCCGACAACTCCGGCGCCCGCCGGGTGCAGTGCATCAAGGTGCTGGGCGGCTCGAAGCGGAAGTATGCCTCCATCGGCGACATCATCGTCTGCTCGGTGAAAGAGGCGATTCCGCG
The DNA here is from genome assembly GCA_028282185.1 of Rhodospirillales bacterium. GTDB lineage: Bacteria > Pseudomonadota > Alphaproteobacteria > Rhodospirillales > Casp-alpha2 > UBA1479. The sequence goes on along the minus strand of JANQIJ010000173.1, from coordinate 12,974 downwards.
CGGCCGGGTGAAGAAGGGTGACGTGGTCCGCGCCGTCGTGGTCCGCACGGCCAAGGACATTCGCCGGAACGACGGCACGTCGATCCGCTTCGACAACAACGCCGCCGTGTTGATCAATCAGGCGGGCGAACCCATCGGCACTCGTATCTTCGGCCCGGTGACGCGCGAACTACGTGCCAAGGCCTACATGAAGATCGTGTCGCTGGCGCCGGAAGTGATCTAAGCGGGCAAGGGCAAGGAAAAGGTTCGATGGTAGCGAGAATCAAAAAGGGCGACCGTGTCACCGTGCTGACCGGCCGCGACAAGGGCAAGACCGGCGAAGTGCTGAAGGTGCTGCCGGCCAAGGACCGCGCCGTGGTTCAGGGGGTCAACCGGGTCAAGCGCCATCAGCGCCAGACGCAGACCGCCGCCGGTGGGATCATCGAAAAGGAAGCGACCATCCACATGTCGAACCTGGCGCATATCGATCCGAAGGACGACCAGCCGACCCGGATCGGCGTCAAGACGCTGAAAGACGGTCGCAAGGTCCGCTATGCCAAGCGGTCCGGCGAACAGATTGATTAATAAGGGCCGAAACAATGGCAGCACGATTGAAAGACGTCTACGAGAGCGAGATCAAGCCCGCCCTGATGGAGCGGTTCGGCTATTCCAATGCCATGCAGGTGCCGAAGCTTGAAAAGATCGTTCTCAACATGGGTGTCGGCGACGCCACCGACGACCGCAAGCGGGTCGAGGGCGCGGTCGAGGATCTGACGCGGATCACCGGCCAGAAGCCCGTGACCACGCGGGCCAAGAAGTCGATTGCCGGGTTCAAGCTGCGCGAAGGCATGGTGATCGGCGCCAAGGTGACGCTCAGGAAGGACCGGATGTTCGAATTCCTGGACCGGCTGGTCAACATCGCCCTGCCGCGTGTCCGGGATTTCCGTGGCATTCGCGGCAAGAACTTCGACGGCCGGGGCAATTTCGCCATGGGCCTTAAGGAACAGATCGTGTTCCCGGAAATCGACTACGACCAGGTCGACAAGATCCGGGGCATGGACATTGTGATTTGCACGACGGCGAAGACCGACGACGAGGCCAAGGCCCTGTTGAAGGCCTTCAATATGCCGCTGGCGGACAAGTAAGCCCCAGGCGGCGGAATGGAGATCGATTAATGGCGAAAAAGAGCGCGATCGAAAAGAACAGGAAGCGGGCCCGCATGGCGAAGAAATACGCCAATCGGCGGGCTCGGTTGAAGGCCTTGACCCGCGACGAATCCGTGTCGCCGGAAGAGCGTTTCAACGCCCATCTCAGGCTTGCGGAACTGCCGCGGAATTCGGCGCCGAGCCGTTTTCGCCTGCGCTGCGAGCTGACCGGCCGGCCGCGCGGCAACTATCGCAAGTTCAAGATTTCCCGCGTTGCGCTGCGTGACCTGGCGTCCATCGGGCATATCCCCGGCATGGTCAAGTCCAGCTGGTAGAGAGAGGGAAGAGATACTTAAATGTCGATGACCGATCCCTTGGGTGACATGCTCACCCGTATCCGCAACGGCCAGCAGGCGCGCAAGAGCGTCGTTTTGTCGCCGTCGTCCAACCTTCGGACAAACGTGCTCGAGGTGTTGAAGCGCGAGGGCTATATCCGCGGCTATCAGAAACGCGAACAGAAGCCCGGCATGGCGGAACTGGAAATTGAACTGAAGTACCACGAAGGTCAGCCGGTGATCCGCGAAATTCAGCGGATTTCCACGCCGGGCCGCCGGGTCTATTCCAAGACCCGAGACCTGCCGCGCGTGTTCAACGGCCTGGGTATTTCCATCCTGTCGACGCCGCGTGGCGTCCTGTCGGACCACGAATGCCGCGAGCACAACGTCGGCGGCGAAGTCCTCTGCAAGGTGTTCTAATCCGGCCGGGGCGGCGGACAGTCCCCGGCGAAACGATTGATTTGAAGGCAAAAGCCATGTCGAGAATTGGTAAAAACCCGGTCCCCGTGCCCGATGGCGTCACCGTCGAACTGAACGGCAACACAGTCAAGGCCAAGGGCAAGCTGGGTGAACTGTCGGAAACCCTGGTCGATGATGTGGTCGTCTCGCTGGAAGACAACCTGATCCATGTGAAGCCGGCCAATGACAGCAAGCAGGCTCGCCAGATGTGGGGCATGTCCCGGTCCAAGGTCAACAATCTGGTCGAAGGTGTGTCGCAGGGCTTCAAGAAGGAATTGGAAATTTCGGGCGTCGGCTACCGGGCGCAGATGCAGGGCAACAGCCTTGTCCTGCAACTGGGCTTCAGCCATGAGGTCAAATACCCCGCGCCGGACGGCATCAAAATCAGTTGCCCCGAACAGACCCAGGTGGTGATCGAGGGCGCCGACAAGCAACAGGTCGGCCAGGTGGCAGCGGAAATCCGCGCCTATCGGCCGCCGGAGCCCTACAAGGGCAAGGGCGTGAAGTACGCGGGCGAGTACATTCTCCGCAAGGAAGGGAAGAAGAAGTAGGTCATGGCCACGTTTCGCGAAAAATTCCAAAAGCGCCAGGCGCGGATTCGCCGCCAGGTGCGCAAGGCCGCCGGCGACCGGCCCCGGCTTTCCGTGTTCCGGTCGGGCCGCCACATCTATGCCCAGGTGATCGATGATCGCGCCGGACGGACGCTGGCCGCCGCCTCGTCCCTGGACAAGGAGCTGAAAGGCAAGCTGGCCAAGGGTTGCGACAAGGACGCCGCGGGACAGGTCGGCAAGCTGGTCGCCGAACGGGCGGTCAAGGAAGGCATCAAGGAAGTGATTTTCGATCGCGGCGGGTACCGCTTTCACGGCCGCGTCAAGGCGCTGGCCGACGGCGCCCGCGAAGCCGGCTTGTCGTTCTGATAGCCGCGCCAACCAACGAATTTTGTAAGGAAGAGGCGAGACCCTCATGGCAGAACAAAGAAGAGACCAAGGTCAGGGACGCGGCCCGCGGGGCCGGCGCGGTGATCGTGATCGCGGGGGTGATCGCGAAGAACAGGAACTGACCGACAAGTTGGTTCATATCAACCGCGTGGCCAAGGTGGTCAAGGGTGGCCGCCGGTTCTCCTTCGCGGCGCTCGTCGTGGTCGGCGACGGCAAGGGCCGGGTCGGTTACGGATCGGGCAAGGCGCGGGAAGTGCCGGAAGCGATCCGCAAGGCGACGGACGCCGCCAAGCGCAACATGATCCGGGTGCCGTTGCGCGAGGGCCGGACCCTGCATCACGATATTTCCGGGCGTTTCGGCGCCGGCCGGGTGATCATGCGCTCGGCTCCTCCGGGCACGGGCATCATTTCCGGCGGTCCGATGCGCGCGGTCTTCGAAACCATGGGCGTGCAGGACGTGGTCGCCAAGTCGGTCGGCAGCGCCAATCCCTACAACATGGTCAAGGCAACTTTCGAAGCCCTGCAATTATGCCAATCGCCCCGCGGCGTCGCCGCCCGGCGCGGCAAGAAGGTCGGCGATATCGTCGCCCGGCGCGGTGACGTCGTCGTCGGTGAACAGGCTTAAGGTTCGGGAGCCGGAACATGGCAGACAAGAAAACCATCACGGTGACCCAGACCGGAAGCCCCATCGGGCGGCCGGCCGACCAGCGGGCAACGCTCAAGGGCCTGGGTCTGAACAAAATGCACCGGACACGGGAACTAGAAGACACGCCGGCCGTGCGCGGCATGATTAACAAGGTCAGTCACCTGGTGCGGGTTGAGCAAGGCGACTAAATACAAATCGTAAGGAACACCGCCCAAGGAACATCGATATGCGTTTGAATGAAATCAAGGACAACCCGGGTGCGACCAAGCCGCGTAAGCGTGTCGGTCGCGGCATCGGTTCGGGCAGCGGCAAGACCGCCGGCAAGGGCATGAAGGGTCAGAAGTCCCGCTCGGGCGTGTCCCTGCTGGGCTTCGAGGGCGGCCAGATGCCGATCTACCGGCGTCTGCCCAAGCGCGGCTTCAACAACGCCAATTTCACCAAGGATTACGCGGTGATTAATGTCGGCCGCCTGCAGGAAGCCGTCGACAACAAACGGATCGACGCCAAGAAACCGGTGACCACCGCGGTCCTGGCCGAGGCCGGCTTGGTCAAGAAATCCAAGGACGGCGTCCGTTTGTTGGGTCAGGGCGAGGTCACCGCGAAACTGACCATCGAGGTCGAGGGTGCCTCCAAGGGCGCCATTGCCGCGGTCGAAAAGGCCGGCGGCACGGTAACGGTTTCCGAAACCGCGCTGGCAAAAGGCGCGGCCACGGACAAAAAGTCGGCCGAGGCCGAGGACGAAAGCACCACCGGAGACGCCGACGCTTAAGTTGGCGATCTCGGGCAACAAGAACCGGCGGGCGGGCAGCTCTCCGGGCGGAGAAACTTAATGGCATCTGCCGCCGAACAACTTGCCGCCAACGTGAATTTCGGCGCCTTCGCCAAGGCGACGGAATTGAAAAAGCGCATCTGGTTCACCCTGGGTGCGCTGATTGTTTATCGGTTGGGAACCTTCATTCCGTTGCCCGGGATCGATCCGATCGTTCTCGAAGAGATCTTCCAGGCCAATCAGGGCGGCGTGCTGGGCATGTTCAACATGTTCGCCGGCGGCGCGCTGGGTCGGATGACGATCTTCGCGCTCAACATCATGCCCTATATTTCCGCGGCCATCATCATGCAGTTGATGACCTCGATCTCGCCGACCTTGGAACAGATGAAGAAAGAGGGCGAATCTGGGCGCAAGCGGATCAATCAATACACGCGCTATCTGACTGTCCTTATTTGTTTGTTGCAGGCCTACGGCATCTCTGTCGGGATTGAGAGCATGCAGGGTAGCCAGGGGCCGGCGGTGCCGGAACCCGGGCCGTTTTTCCGCTTTGCCGTGGTCGTGACGCTGACGGGCGGGACCATCTTCCTCATGTGGCTGGGTGAACAGGTCACCGCACGGGGGGTCGGCAACGGCATTTCCCTGATCATTTTTGCCGGCATCGTGGCGGAACTGCCAAGCGCCCTTGCCGGGACCTTCGAAATGGGCCGGACCGGCGCCCTGCCGACGGTCATCATCATTGGCATCCTGATCCTGGCCGTTGCCGTGATCATGCTCTGCGTGTTTGTCGAGCGGGCCCAGCGGCGCATTCTGATCCAGTATCCAAAGCGCCAGAAGGGCAACAAGATGATGGGCGGCGAAAGCTCGCATCTGCCGCTCAAGCTGAACACCGCCGGGGTCATCCCGCCGATCTTCGCGTCGTCGCTGTTGCTCATGCCGATCACGGTGATCACCCTGTCCGCGGGCCAGGGGCCGGAATGGATGAACGCCGCGGCAGCCTATCTCGGCCGCGGGTCGCCGGCCTATATGACGATCTACATCGGGATGATCGTATTCTTCGCCTTCTTCTACACGGCCGTGGTGTTCAACGTGAACGACACCGCCGACAACCTGAAGAAATACGGTGGGTTCATTCCAGGTATCCGGCCGGGCAAGAACACGGCGGAGTACCTGGACCGCGTCTTGACGCGCCTGACCTGCGTCGGGGCGCTGTATCTGGCGGTCGTCTGCGCCATTCCGGAATTGCTGATATCCGAATTCGGCGTGCCGTTCTATTTCGGCGGCACGTCTTTGCTGATTGTCGTGACGGTGACCTTGGATACGGTGACCCAGATCCAGTCGCACCTGATCGCACATCAGTATGAAGGCCTGATCAAGAAACAGCGCTTAAGGGGGAGACGCTGATGAACATTTTGCTGATTGGTCCGCCGGGCGCGGGCAAGGGGACCCAGGCGAAACGCCTGGAAGAAGCTTTCGGCATGATTCAACTTTCCACCGGCGACATGCTGCGCGCCGCCGTAGCTTCCGGCAGCGCGGTCGGCCAGCAGGCCAAGGAGATCATGGACCGTGGCGATCTGGTCCCGGACGCGCTGATCATCGACATGATTTCCGAGCGGATCGACCGGGACGATTGCGCCGGGGGCTTTATCTTGGATGGTTTCCCGCGCACCGTGCCGCAGGCGGACGCCCTGACCAAAATGCTGGTCGAAAAAGACATTTCCCTCGACCGGGTGATCGAAATCGCGGTCGACGACGACGCCATGGTCACTCGGATCACCGGGCGTCTCACCTGCGCCAATTGCGGCAAGGGCTATCACGACGAGTTCGAAAAGCCCGAGGTCGATGGCGTTTGCGACAAATGCGGCGCGACCGAATTCAATCGCCGCGCCGACGACAATGCGGAAACGGTGCGCAATCGCCTCGCCGCCTATCACGAACAGACGGCGCCGATCCTGGCCTATTACAAGGACCGTGGCGTCCTGTCATCGGTCGATGGCATGGCCCAGATGGATGACGTGACGGGACAATTGAAAGGAGTGATCGAAGGCGCCTGAAGCGCGACGAAACGGGTCCTCGGTCGCGGTTGACTTGAGGGTGCAAGTGCCTATAATCGCGCAACTTTCAGGCCCGGCGGATTTAGAAAACCTGAGCAAATCCCGAGCGGACGAAGCTGTTGGCTTTGCCACGGTTTTGCCTGTTTTTTTGCTTTTGGAACAATGGGTTAATTGGATTTTTGGGCCTGGGCGGCGACCGTCGATCCCATATGGTCCAGGGAACGTAAGGAGCGACAGTTTTGGCGCGTATAGCAGGTGTTAACATTCCGACGGCGAAGCGGCTGGTCATTGCCCTGACCTATATTCATGGGATCGGCCCGACCTCGTCCCGGAAGATTTGTGATTCTCTCGGCATTCCCCTGGAGCGTCGGGTCAACGAAATGACCGAGGACGAAATCGCCCGGGTCCGCGAAGCCATCGACCGCGACTATCAGGTCGAGGGCGACCTGCGCCGCGAAGTCGCGATGAACGTCAAGCGGTTGATGGACCTGGGCTGCTATCGCGGTCTGCGCCACCGGCGCGGCCTGCCGGTCCGCGGCCAGCGCACCCATACCAATGCCCGGACCCGCAAAGGTCCGGCGAAGGCGATTGCCGGTAAAAAGAAATAGCTTATAGCTCAAGGATTTAGAGATGGCCAAGGCAGCTCAAGCCCGGACCCGTCGGCGCGAACGCAAGAACATCGCGTCCGGTGTCGCGCATATCAATTCCACCTTCAACAACACCATGATCACCATTGCCGACGCCCAGGGCAATGCGATCGCTTGGTCGTCGGCCGGGTCCATGGGGTTCAAGGGGTCGCGCAAGTCGACCCCCTACGCGGCCCAGGTTGCCGGCGAAGACGCCGGCAAGAAGGCCCAGGAGCACGGCATGAAGACCCTTGAGGTTGAGGTCAAGGGCCCCGGTTCCGGACGGGAATCCGCCTTGCGCGCGTTGCAGGCCATCGGCTTCACGATTACCGCGATCCGCGATGTGACACCGATTCCGCATAACGGCTGTCGGCCCAGGAAACGCCGCCGGGTCTAGCGCAAAGTCGGGCGGCGTCGCCGTCGGCTATTTGTGCCGCCGCTTGCCGTCGCCCAATTCCCGCGCCGCCGCCCCGGGTGGTGATTCAGGGAACCCAGCGCCATCGGGACCGGCCAAAAGGTCCCATGAAATTTTGGTGAACGCGAGGTCACGAACGTGATTCAGAAAAACTGGCAAGAATTGATCAAACCGAACAAGCTGGACATTAACCCGGGCGTCGATCCGGGCCGGCAGGCGACGATCGTCGCCGAACCTCTGGAGCGGGGTTTCGGCTTGACCTTGGGCAATGCGCTGCGTCGCATTCTGCTGTCGTCGTTGCAGGGTGCTGCGGTGACTTCGGTGCAGATCGACGGCGTCCTGCATGAATTCTCCTCCATCCCGGGTGTGCGCGAAGACGTCACCGACATCGTTTTGAACATCAAGTCCATGGGTTTGCGGATGCAGGCCCAGGGGCCCAAGCGGATCACCTTGAAAGCCGAAGGCCCCTGCACCGTGACGGCCGGGATGATCGACGCCGGCGCCGACATCGAAGTCATGGATCCGGACTTGGTGATTTGCCATTTGGACCGGGACGGCAGGCTGAACATGGAATTGACCGTTGAAACCGGCAAAGGCTACGTCGCCGCGACCCAGCACCGGGCCGAGGATTCGCCGATCGGTGTGATCCCGATCGACGCCGTGTTCTCGCCCGTGCGGAAAGTCGCCTATAAGGTCGACAATACCCGCGTCGGCCAGGTCACCGACCATGACAAGCTGTCGCTGAACGTGACGACCAACGGCGCGGTCACGCCGGAAGACGCGGTCGCGCTGGCCGCCCGCATCCTGCAGGATCAATTGCAGCTGTTCATCAACTTCGAAGAGCCGGAAAGCGCCCGCCAGGAAGCCGAACAGGAAGACCTGCCGTTCAACAAGAACCTGCTGCGCAAGGTCGATGAACTGGAACTGTCGGTGCGTTCGGCCAATTGCCTGAAGAACGACAACATCATCTACATCGGCGACCTGGTCCAGAAGACGGAAGCTGACATGCTGCGGACGCCGAACTTCGGCCGTAAATCGCTCAATGAAATCAAGGAAGTCCTGGCGACCATGGGGCTGCACTTGGGCATGGAAATCCCGACCTGGCCGCCGGAAAACATCGAGGAACTGGCGAAAAAGCTGGAAGATCCGTTTTGATTTGACTTAAGGCTCCGGCCCTCGCGACCGAAGGGGCGGGTGCCGACTTGAAGCAATAATTCCAAGAACAGCCCCGCCATGCGCAAAGGTGGCGGGGCCCCCCGGGGGTAAAAAGGCACGCCCGGGTCAATAAACAGAAGGAGCCTCCCCATGCGACACCGTCACGGTTACCGCAAACTCAACCGCACGGCGACCCACCGCAAGGCCATGTTCTCGAACATGGCGGTTTCGCTGATCACCCATGAACAAATCACCACGACCCTGCCAAAGGCCAAGGAACTGCGCCGCGTTGCCGACCGCATGATCACGCTGGGCAAGAAGGGAACGCTGCATCACCGGCGCCAGGCCCATGCCTTTCTGCGCGACGATGTGGCCGTCCGCAAGCTGTTCGATACCTTGGCCGAGCGCTACAAGGACCGGCCGGGCGGTTATACCCGCGTGCTGAAGGCGGGTTTCCGCTATGGCGATGCCGCGCCCATGGCGGTCATTGAATTGGTCGACCGCGATCCAGAAGCCAAGGGCGCCGAGGACCGGGCCCGCCACGAGGCCGAATTGGCCGAGGCGGCGGAACTGGAATAGCAGACGGGCGAGCGGTTTTCGGGAAAACGCGGCTTCGGCCGCGTTTTTCGTCTCTGTGTCCCCATGGTGCCGATCGGCCGACCCGGGAAAAGGGCTCTTGACCCCGGTCGATTCAGGCTAAATTCAGAATTAGGCCGCGAACGGTTTACCGGGCGGCCCCGGAATCCTTAGTTCTTGCGAGGCAGACATGCCAAGGTCGTTTGTGATGTTTCGACTGCCCATCGTTGCCTTGGCGACGGTGTTGGCGTTGTCCGTGATCCTGTCGTCAGGCGCGGCGCCGGCTGATACGCGCCAGGTCCCGCAAAGCCAGGAACAGGTGAAATTGTCCTATGCCCCGGTGGTGCGCCAAGCGGCACCGGCCGTGGTCAACATCTTCACCGCCAAGAAGGTCCGCCAGCGGCGGCGCCCGACGCTGTTCGACGATCCCTTCTTTCAACGCTTCTTTGGTGGCGATTTCGGCCTGCGTTTCGGCCAGCCGCAGCGCGAAAGGGTGCAACGGTCGCTGGGATCTGGGGTCATCGTCCGTCCCGACGGATTGATCATCACCAATCAGCACGTGATCGAAGGCGCCGACGAAATCAAGGTCGTCCTGCATGACCGGCGGGAATACGAAGCCCGCTTGGTCGGTGCCGACGACCGGACCGATCTGGCGGTGCTGCGTATCCAGGACAACGTCCAAGACCTGCCGACCTTGGACATGGCCGATTCCGATTCCCTGCAAGTCGGCGACCTGGTTCTCGCCATCGGCAACCCGTTCGGCGTCGGCCAGACCGTGACCAGCGGCATCGTTTCCGCCTTGGCCCGCACGCAGAAGGGCAAATCCGATCTGAACTTCTTCATTCAGACCGACGCGGCAATTAATCCCGGTAATTCCGGCGGCGCGCTGGTCGCCCTCGACGGCCGCCTGGTCGGCATCAACACGGCGATTTATTCAAAAAGCGGCGGCTCGTTGGGCATCGGCTTCGCCGTGCCGTCGAACATGGTCCGCGCGGTGGTCAACGGTGTTGTCAAGGACGGGCGCCTGGTGCGTCCCTGGCTCGGCGCCGACGGACGCATGGTCACCGCCGATATCGCCAATTCCCTGGGCCTCGATCGGCCCGGCGGGGTGATCATCGAAGACATCTATCCCGGTTCGGCGGCGGAGCGGGCCGGGCTCAGGCGCGGCGACATCGTTCTCGCGCTCGCCGGTCATGAAGTTCGTGACATGACGGCGCTCAAGTTTCGGATCACGACAACGCCCATGGGCGAAACCGTGCCGCTACGCATTTGGCGTCAAGGCGCGTTCAAGGCGCTGCGGCTGGAGGTCGAGGCACCGCCGGAAACGCCGCCCCGCAACCAGCGGGAACTGGGCGGCCGGCACCCGATGACCGGGGCGATCGTTGTCAATCTGTCGCCGGCCTTGGGCGACGAATTGGGAATCGATCCCTTCGCCAAGGGGGTTCTGGTGCTGCGGGTCCGCAAAGGCTCGCCGGCGCAACGCGCCGGGCTGCGCCCCGGCGACCTGATGCGCCGGGTCAACGGAAAAGAAATCCGTCTGGTGCGCGATTTGCTGGCGGTTTTCGGTCGGGCCGAGAAGGCCTGGGACATCACCATCATGCGTCAGGGCCGCGAACTGCGCGATCGGTTCGAAGGCTGAGGACGGGGCGCGGGCGGGTGCAGAACACGTTGTTCGAAAGCCAATCGCCCCGGCCGCTCGCCGATCGGTTGCGGCCGCGGGAGCTTGATCAGGTCGTCGGTCAGGACCACCTGACGGGGCCGGCCGGCGCGCTGACCCGGGCCTTGACCGCGGGGATGCCCGGTTCGATCGTTCTATGGGGGCCGCCGGGCACCGGCAAGACGACCCTGGCCCGATTGATGGCCGACCAGGTGGACCTGCACTTCGAGCCTTTATCGGCGGTGTTTTCCGGTGTTGCAGACCTGCGCAAGGTGTTCGAGCGCGCCCAGCAACGCCGCGCCATGGGGCAGGGGACGTTGCTGTTCATCGACGAGATTCATCGGTTCAACCGCGCCCAGCAAGACGGCTTCCTGCCCTATGTCGAGGACGGCACTGTCGTCCTGGTCGGCGCGACCACGGAAAACCCGTCGTTCGAATTGAACCCGGCGCTGTTATCGCGCTGTCAGGTTCTGGTCCTCAACCGCTTGGATGCCGGCGCCTTGGCGGCGCTTTTGGACAGGGCAGAGGCGGAAACCGGCGGCGCCCTGCCGCTGGGTGACGACGCCCGGGCGGCGCTGGCCGCGATGGCGGACGGCGACGGGCGCTATCTCCTCAACCTGGCGGAAATCCTGTTCGCCCTCGATCCGCCGACGCCGCTCGATGTCACCGGTCTGAGCGAGGTCGTGCAGAAGCGCCTGCCGCTTTACGACAAGACGCAGGACAGTCATTACAATCTGATCAGCGCCCTGCACAAATCATTACGCGGATCGGATGCCGATGCGGCGCTGTATTGGTTCGCTCGGATGTTGGAAGGCGGCGAGGATCCGCTTTATGTCGCCCGCCGCCTGGTTCGTTTCGCCTCCGAAGACATCGGCTTGGCCGATCCCCAGGCCTTGCCACAGGCGCTCGCCGCTTGGGACACCTTTCAACGCCTGGGGTCGCCGGAAGGCGAATTGGCTTTGGTTCAGGCGGTGGTCTACCTGGCCACGGCGCCAAAATCCAATGCCTTGTACAAGGCCGAGAAGGCGGCCCGCCGCGCCGCCCGCGAGACCGGATCACTGATGCCGCCGAAACATATCCTGAACGCGCCGACGGCGCTGATGGCGGACTTGGGCTACGGTAAGGACTATGCCTACGATCACGATACCGATGATGGCTTTTCCGGGCAGGACTATTTCCCGGACGGCATGGCGCGACCGCGTTTGTATCAACCCAAGGAACGCGGGTTCGAACGCGACGTCGCCAAGCGACTGGCCTATTGGGCCCGTTTGCGCAACGAACGGGTGAAGGCGCCTGACGATCGCGGCGGTTCCGGGTAACCTGGGACTGGTCGCGCCACACAAGATGGGGGACGGCAAGATGGGTGAGGGCAACGGATCATGAAAATGCTTGTCGCGATTGCCCTCGGCGGCGCCCTTGGTGCGGTCGGCCGTTTCCTGGTGATGAACGGCGTCGGTCAGTGGTTGGGACACGGGTTCCCCTGGGGTACTTTCGCCGTCAATCTGATCGGCTCGTTCGCCTTGGGCTGTCTTCTGGAGTTCAGCGCCCTTCACTGGTCGCCAGCGCCGGAAGTCCGCGCCTTCCTTGTCGTCGGGCTGCTTGGCGCATTCACCACGTTCTCGACCTTTTCCATGGATACGTACTACCTGATCGACCGCGGACAGATCGGCCCCGCCGCCGCTTATGTCGCCGGATCGGTGCTGCTATGCGTCCTGGGGTTTTGGGCCGGGATCGCGTTGTCGCGCCAGGTTCTCGCCTAGACGCGGGCGCCATGGCGGAAGCAGCCAAACAGCGTCGCGAGATTTCGGTCGCGCCGGATGAGGACGGCCTGCGCCTCGACCGTTGGTTCAAGGAACGCTATCCGAACCTGACCCACGGCCGGCTGCAAAAGCTCTTGCGCACCGGACAGGTGCGCGTCGACGGCAGCCGGGCCAAGGCCGGCGATCGATTGACCGAAGGCGCCCGCGTCCGCGTTCCGCCGGGGGTGGGCGAAGAAGAGGCACGGTTACCGGCCAAGCCGGCGTGCCGCCCGGCGACACCGGACAGCCTGATGGAGGATATTCGGGCGCGCGTGCTGTTCAAGGATGACGAGGTTCTGGTGATCGACAAGCCGGCGGGCCTGGCGGTGCAGGGCGGCACGGGGCAGCGTTTCCACTTGGACGCGATGCTCGACGGCCTGCGCTTTGGCGCGGCCGAGGGGCCGCGTCTGGTGCATCGCCTGGA
>JANQIJ010000065.1 GCA_028282185.1 Rhodospirillales bacterium | reverse complement strand
GGATTTCGCCCGGCGGCAGCAGGTCCGTCATCTCGCCATCGCCCAGTTCGAGCCGCCGGCCGGCCAGCTGCGCGTCACGCGCCGCCCGGTCGGCGACGTCGATCACTTCGTGGATACCGTCGATGGCGGCGGCGGCGATCCGTGCCGCGGTCGGCCCCCAGCGGGTGTCGAAGGTGCCGGCCGGCACAGTGTTCTCTTGATGCGCCTTGCCCAGTTCGGTGCCGTCCGGTTGGGTCAGGCGCCAGGTCACGCGCACGCCCTGGCGACCCTGGACCGAGGGCGAAACCGCCATTGCGCCCTGTAAGACATAGCGGGCCTGTTCGCGGAACCGGGTCAAGCGCGTGCCCCGCGCCTCCAGGGCCTTGGCGATTGCCCGGGTCAGGACGAAGTCACCGTCCCCGGGCGCCCCTTCCACCGGAGCGACGAAAATGCCGCGCTCAAGCTGCGGTTCCGGTCCGGCGGTGGCGATCCCGGCCAGCACCGCAGCAACCCGGTGGGCGACGTCCTCGGACACCCGGATGATGACCTCGGGCGTGCCGAACTCCCATTCCGCGCCGGTCGCATCCACCGGCTGCTCAAGATCGGCCAACACCACCCCGTCGCGGTTGGACAATTGCCAATGGATCGTCACGTAAGGCAGAGCGCGCGGGTCCTTGTCGCGCTTGGCCCGACCATGGAGAACGTATTCCGCGGCATCGAACGGCGCCACGCCGGCCGGCAGGCCGTAGGGTTCGAAGGAATCAACCGTGGTCCGGGCCAGCAGTTGCGACATCAGTCGCGCCGTGCCCTCCACCGGATTAACCTGGATCCCCTTGGTGAAGGTGCCTTGGACCAGGCCTTCGCGGACACTGGCGTCCTCGCCCGGCTCGAAGGCCCGAGGCACCGGGCCACAGGCCGCAAGGATCAGCAGTAGCAAGACGAGGCCGGGACCCGCCGGGACGGCCGCGATCGATCGGCGAAGAGGGCGCGCGCGCCTCACGCTCTGCCTTCCTTTCTTGGGACGGATTGCCATCCGCCGTCAGACGATGACACAGGTCACCAGGATCACCGCCAGCGTCGCGAAGGTCAAGATCGCGAGGTAAGGCATACCGGTCAGTCCCCTGAAATGGCGACGGCCGAGAGCAGGCGGCCGTAATCGGGCTCGTCCCGATGGGTCGCCCGGCGATAGCTGTAAAACCGATCCGCGTCGGTGTAGGTGTCTTCACCCAGATCGCTGACCCCGGCCAAGCCCAACTCACCCAGGACATCCAGGATAAACCCGGCCAGATCGAATTGGTAGTGGCCGTCCCGTTCGCCGGCGGCGAAGAACCGGTCGCTGGCGGGACGTTCGCGCAGGAAGTCATCGCGCAGCTCGGCCCCGACCTCGTAGGAAGCCTGACGGATACAGGGGCCCAAAGCCGCCTGAATCCGGTCCGGTCGGGCACCCCGATCGGCCATCGTCTCAACCGTATTCTCCAATACGCCGGCAAGCGCGCCCCGCCATCCCGCATGGGCGGCGGCGCAGACACCGGCCGCCGCGTCGGCGAACAAGACCGGCGCGCAGTCAGCGGTCAAAACCCCGACGGCCAGGCCGAGGCGGTCGCAGACCAGGGCATCGGCCTTGACCAGATCCGGACGCGCGCGCCGCCCGTCGGCGTGCCACACCCGGGACGAATGGACCTGATGCACCAGGGCCAGGGCCTCGTCCCCGGCAAGGCCCAAGGCGGCCATGGCGCGGCCACGGTTTTCGATCACCCGTTCGGCCTTGTCGTCGGACCCCTGGCCGCAGTTCAACGCCCCATAGAGGCCGGCGCTGACCCCGCCCCGACGGGTGAAGAATCCATGGCGCAGGCCGGTCAGGCCATCCAGGTTCGGCGCGCGCAGAATCTCTGGCCGGTCGGCGGCATCGATCAACGGGGACCCGTCCGTCGGATCGGACGCATCGGACATGTTCGGCATCCTCCTGACGATAATCTTAAGAGAAGCCCGGCGGCGGGGGCAACGCCGGGTGCTGCACCGCCAAGACCTTGAACAGACGGCCCATGGCGTCCGGCCAGTCGCCGACCAAGCGGCGGACCGCCGTTTCGATGTCGGCCCGCTGGCGGTCGTCGGCGCCGGCGGCGAGCGTTTGGGCCCGCGGGCCGATACCCAGTGCGGCCAAGAAACCGCCCTGGTCCATGGGGCCAAAAGTCAGGGCTCCGGCGGCCAGGGCCGTGTCGGCCAATTGCCGGAAATCCACATGGGCGGTCAAGTCGGCTTCCCCCGGGTGGGCCAGCGGGTCATCGTAGGCATGTGCCCTGACCGCCTGCAGGCTGTCACCGGCGGCACCTTCACCATGGCCGTAATCGATTACCAGGGCCACGCCGGGAACGGATTTCAGGCGCGCCGCCAGGGTGTGCATCTTGCGCAGCCCGGCCGGGCAGATTTCCACCACCATGCCCGGCGCCGCGTCTTGTAGATGGCCCGGAATCAAGGGCGTCGAAAATTCGGGCGGCGACAGGACCCAGCGCAGGCCCCGGCCCGCGTCGTCCAGGGCGACCAGGCGTTCGTGCCAGCCGGCTTCCGAGCGTTCGAACTGGCGAATCGGCAGGGCATCGAAGAACTCGTTGGCGATCAGGACAAGGGGGCCGGCCGGCACCTGGCTGAAATCGTTCCACCAATGGGGCCGGACATCGGGGTGGGCCGCCGCCAGGGTCGCTTCCTGGGCCGCCCGCAGAACGGGGCTGGTTTCCACCAGATGGACGCGGGCCGCATCCCTGAACCCGGGAACGCCGGCCGCGGCGCGCAGCGCATCGGCCATCAAGGTGCCGCGCCCCGGCCCCAGTTCGACGAAATGCAGGGTTTCCGGTTCGCCCAGGGCCTGCCATTGGACCGCCGCCCAAAGGCCCAAAAGTTCGCCGAACATTTGTGAGATTTCCGGCGCCGTGGTGAAGTCGCCGGCCCGGCCCAGAGGATCGCGGGTCATGTAGTAGCCCCATTTGGGATTGCCCAGGCATTCCTCCATGTAACGGGCCAGGGTCAACGGCCCTTCCAGGGCGATGCGGCGGATCAAATGCTCCCTGAGGCCGGCCACGGCGATCAAGACTTCGCGTCGGGCTGGCCGCCCGTTCGTTCGTCCGGGGGGGCGTCGGGCCGGTCGGCCGCGGCCCGGCGGGACCGGTGGATCAGCCAAAGACCGAACAGGATCATCGGGATGCAAAGCAGTTGGCCCATGGTCGCCCCTTGATAAAGGAAGCCCAGATGGGCGTCAGGCTGGCGATAGAACTCGGCGGTGATCCGCGCCGCGCCATATCCCAGGAAGAACACCCCGGCGGTGAACCCCGGCCGGGCGCGCCAGGCGGGACGCCGCCAGACCCAAAACACCAGGACGAACAACACCAGACCTTCAAGGGCAGCTTCGTAAAGCTGGCTGGGATGACGCGGCATCGGCCCGCCGTGGGGGAATACCACGGCCCAGGGCACGTCTGTCACCCGGCCGAACAGTTCGCCGTTGATGAAGTTGGCGACGCGGCCGAAAAACAGGCCGATGGGCGCGACGCAGGCCAGGATGTCGGCGAAGTGAAACAGCGAGATGCCGCGCCGACGGCAGAACCAGATCGCCGCCAGGCAAACCCCGACCAAACCACCGTGGAACGACATGCCGCCCTGCCAGATGGTGAGGATGCTGCCCGGATTGTCGAGGAAATACTCTGGCTTGTAGAAAAAGACATAACCGAACCGGCCGCCAAGGATGACGCCGAACGTCGCCCAGACGAGGTAATCGTCAACCGCGTCGCGGCTGATCGGCACCGGCGCCGCGTCCGACAAGCGCAGCGCCAGGCGCCAGCCCAAGACCAATCCGGCGATATAGGCCAGGGCATACCAACGCACGGCGAAGGGACCGATCTGAACCAAGACCGGATCGATGGCGGGAAAGGCAAGGGCGAAGGTCATGGCGTCGGGTTCGGGTCCCTGGCGGCGATGGCGGGCCTAAAGATATGGGTCGTCCGTATGGAGATGGTCGCGAATGTAGGTTGTCACACCCGTTTCCAAGGCGGTCGGCGGGCGGTCGTACCCGGCGGCGCGGATGCGGTCCATGCGGGCCTCGGTAAAGTACTGGTATTTTTCGCGAATGTCTTCCGGGGTCGGGATGAAGTTGATTGCCGGTTCGCGGCCCAACGCCCGGTAGACCGCTGTGGCCAGGTCGGCGAAGCTGCGGGCACGGCCGCTGCCGCTGTTGAATATGCCGGAGACCTGCGGATTTTCCAACAGCCAGAGCACCAGGCCGGCGCAATCGCCGACCCAGACAAAGTCCCGCATCTGCCCGCCGTCGGCGTAATCCGGGCGGTGCGATTTGAACAAGGTACATGCCTCGCCCCGCGCCGCCCGGGGATAAATCTGGCGGACCACGCTTTGCATCCGGCCCTTGTGGGATTCGCTGGGTCCGAACACGTTGAAGAACTTCAGGCCGACCCATTGCGGCGGCACCGACCGGCCGGCGGCGACCTGTTCGACGGCCCAGATGTCGAACACCTTCTTCGACCATCCATAGAGATTCAGCGGTTGCAGCGCCTTGAGCGCCGACAGGACGTTGTCGTCGTCGAAGCCAAGCGATCCGTCGCCATAGGTTGCCGCCGACGAGGCATAGATCAGCGGCACCTGAGCCTCGGCGCACCAGTTCCAAAGCCGGCGTGTCAGGACGACGTTCTGTTTGATGATCCGGACCAGACGGGATTCCGTGGTCGCCGAAATGGCGCCCATGTGGATCACGGCACGCACGTCGGCGCGGCCCGCGAGAAAGGACAAGACCTTATCGGGCGTGACGACTTCGACATCGCGCCGCTTGGCAATGTTCAACCGCTTCGCCGGATCGTCCAGCCGGTCAACCACGGCGATGGGCCCCAGGCCCGCCGCTTCGAGCCCATGAACGATGTTCGATCCGATGAATCCGGCGCCGCCGGTGACCACGTACATGGCCTGCTTATAGGCGCGGCCGGAGGCCGTCGCAAGCGGCCCCGCGGGTCCATCCCTCTTGCGCGCGAAGCCCCGGCGGTCCTATATCATCAGGAGTGGGTCGTCATCTGATCAGACCTTTCCCGGCTGAAGGAGCCCGCCATGCAGACCTCCAACCGACTGTTCGACGATCTGGCCAAGGTCGCCAACGGCGCCGTCGCCACCCTTGCTGGCGTCAAGGACGAGTTGGAAGCGATGATCCGCCAACAGCTGGAACGCTTGCTGGCCGATGCCAACCTGGTGCCACGCGACGAATTCGACGCCATGGCCGAGGTCGCGCGCAATGCCCGCGCCGAACAGGAAAAGCTGGAGGTCCGAGTCGCCGCCCTTGAGGCGACCCTGGCCGCGTCTTCCAGCACAAAACCCGCCGGCGGCGCGCGCCGAAGGACAAAATCCGCGGCCGAACCCCAGGCCCGGAAGAAGACGTCCCGCTCGAAGGCGACTTGACGGCCCGTCTCCATATCTTGACGGCCCGTCTCCATATATAGAGTCGTTTCAGAAACTTGTTGCCATCGCGGGGCCACCTTTGGGTCAGCGGTGCGTCGATAAGCCATTCTATTTCCCGATTCTTCCACAAATATTTCATGTCCGGGAAACATTCGGGCCTTGAACCGGCGACTCCGTTCGGGCAGGCTATCCATGGTGGCACATTGGTCCTGAAACACCATATGTCGGCCCTTTGCGAGATATAGGGGTTAACGACGGGTTTCGGATCAGGGCACCGAACCTGCGGCATCCGTCCGGACCTGCCGGGGGCCAACAAAGAAGGAGGAACGGCCATGCCGTCACTCGATCTCGCCCACGAAACCCCGAAACACAATCCGCTTGATTTGATCGAACAGATCGTCGAGGGCAACGACTGGACCTTCGACCGGCGGTCCGATCAGGAACTGGCGGTCCAAGTCCCAGGGACCTGGTGCGACTACAGCCTCTACTTCGCCTGGAACGATGAGATCGAGGCCATGCATTTCACCTGCGCCTTCGACATGCGGGTGCCGCGCGACCGCCATGCCCCGGTTTACGAGCTCCTGGCGCGGGTCAACGAGAAGCTCTGGCTGGGGCATTTCGGCATGTGGGAGGACGAGGGCCTGCCGATGTTCCGCCACGTCCTGCCCCTGCGCGGCGCCAAGGGGCCGGCAATGAACCAGATGGAAGACGTGGTCGAAACGGCACTTTGTGAATGCGAACGTTTCTACCCGGCCTTCCAATACGTGATTTGGGGCGGCAAGACGGCGAACGACGCGGTCGCCGCGGCCATGGTCGACACCATGGGCGAGGCCTAAGCGCCACCCCACGGCCAGAGGAATCCAAAGATGACCGGCACGGCGCCGATGCTGTTGGTGGGCTGCGGCAAGATGGGCGGCGCCTTGCTGTCCGGCTGGCAAGCGCGCGGCGTTACCGCCGCCGACGTCCATGTCGTCGAACCGAACGGCGACCTTGCCGGCGCATTGACCCGGGATCATGGGGTGGTCGTGGCCGACGGGATCGATGGCCTGCCGGCGGACTTGGCGCCATCGGTCGTGATGTTCGCCGTCAAGCCGCAAGTCATGGCCCAGGTCGCGCCGGATTATTGGCGGTTCGCCGGGCCGGACACGGTTTTCCTGTCGATCGCCGCCGGCACGCCCATCGGCTTCTTCGAGAGCTGCCTGGGAGACCGCGCCGCGATCGTCCGCGCCATGCCCAACACCCCCGCCGCGGTCGGCCGGGGAATTACCGTGGCCTGCGCCAACAATCGGGTCACGGATGCCCAACAACGGTTGTGTCAGAGCCTGCTGTCGGCGGTGGGCGCCGTTCACTGGGTCGAGGACGAAGACCTGTTGCATGCCGTGACCGGTCTTTCGGGCAGCGGCCCCGCCTATGTCTTCCATCTGGTCGAAGCCCTGACCCTGGCCGGCGAGCGGGCCGGCCTGCCGGCGGATTTGGCGGCGGACTTGGCGCGGGAGACCGTCGCCGGCGCCGGCGAATTGCTGCACCGATCGGCGGAGGCGCCGGCGATCCTGCGCCAGAACGTGACCAGCCCGGGCGGCACCACGGCCGCCGGCCTGGACGTCCTGATGGGCGGCGGTGACGGGGCAAACGGCCTGGGCGATATGATGACCCGCGTGGTCGCCGCGGCGACCCGCCGATCCCGCGAACTGGCCGACTGACGCCCCGACGGGGGGTCACCCGCCGCCGTCCGCGGTGTTGGAAATCGACGGTCCGTCGCCCTACATATATGTTATGTAAGTCACTTCGCAGCCGAGACCCACAGTCCAGCCGGCATGATCGGAGGTCCCATGGCGAAACGCGCGACGAAGAAGAAATCCGGCGATCTTGAAGCCAGCGTGATCGAGGCGACCCTGTCCCTTGCCGCCGCACGCGGCTGGCATGACTTGACAATGTCAGATATCGCGGCCGAGGCCGGACGCCCGTTGGCCGACGTCTTGATCCCCTTCCCGACCAAGCATGCCGTGATCAACGCCTTCCAGGACCGGATCGACGGCGCGATGTTGGCCGCCGCCGGGCCATCCGGCGGCGATGATGCTCGCGACAGGCTGTTCGATATCCTGATGGCCCGGTTCGACGCCTTGGCGCCCCACCGCCTGGCGATGGCCGAGATCACCAAGGACTCGCTCTGCGATCCGGCGGCGATCTGCTTCCTGCCGCGGATGGCTCGGACCATGTCACGGATCTTGGAAACCGCGGGCATTCGGGCCACCGGCATCGGCGGCGCCTTGCGGGCCAAGGGCTTGGCCCTGGTCTACGCAGATGCCTTCCGGGTCTGGTTGGCCGATGACACGACCGACATGGCAAAGACCATGGCGGCGTTGGACCGTGGATTGCGCCGCGCAGAGGCCGCCGTCCGGGGACTGGCGAACCTTCGGCGCCGGCGGCCACCGCCGGCCACGGACGAGAACGCGTCGACGGAAGCCGCCGAGGACCGCGGCGCGACCGGATGACTCCCCGCAGCATGAAATGCTGCACTGCAAAAATTTATTGACTTTATGTTCCGCCCTTCTCATAAAGAGGCGGAATTTTGCAGCGCAGCATTTTTGTGCGCCCGCATAACGCAAATGCAAAAAATTGCAGTTGCACGAACCACAAGATGACTTCGACTTTTTACGTCCAAGGAGGGACGACAGATGTACGCTGAATTTCTTAAGTTCGACAAGAACGCCTTTCCGGCCTTCGCCGGCGACTTCACCAAACTCTATGCCGACTTCGACCCGGCCAAGATGACCGAACAGTTCGTTGAAGCCATGAAAGGCGCGGCGACCCCGAGCGTCGACATGGACGGCATGCTCGACATCCAGCGCAAGAACATCGAAGCGCTGAACAAGGTCGGCCAGTCCGCCCTTGACGGCGCCCAACAGATCGCCGCCAAGCAGGCCGAGTTCTTCAAGCAGGGCATCGACCAGGCGACCGGCGTTGCCGAAACCCTCGGCAAGATGGATTCGCCCCAGGCCCTGGCCGCCAATCAGGCCGACCTCTACAAGAAAGTCTATCAGATCGCCGTCGCCAACTCTCAGAAAATGACCGCTGTCGTGACCAAGACCAACGACGCAGCGACCAAGGTGCTGAACGCCCGCATCGTCGAAGCCTTCGACGAAATGAAGAGTCAGATTGAAAAGACCAAGTAACGGCCCCGCCGCTACCGAACGTTCACGAAAGGCCGCTCCCATGGGGGCGGCCTTTCCGCTGTCCGGCTTTTGACCCTGCCCAGCCGACCGGTATAAAAAGTCACACTACGAACCAATCGGGGCGGAATTGCCATGACCATTTCCTTCGATGATTTCCAACGGGTTGAAATTCGCGTCGGCACCGTCGTGCGGGCGGAACCTTTTCCCGAGGCCCGGCGCCCGGCGATCAAACTTTGGGTCGACTTCGGGTCCGAGGTGGGCGAGCGCAAGACATCGGCGCAGATCACCCGGCATTCCCAGCCGACCGACCCCGTCGGCCGCCAGGTCGCCGGCGTGGTCAATTTCCCGGCAAAGCAGATCGGCAATTTCATGTCCGAATTTCTCGTCCTGGGTTTCCCCGACGCCGACGGAGAGGTCGTCCTGATTCGCCCCGATCAAGACGTTCCGCCCGGCGGACGCCTTTTTTAGAACCTCGCGTTTTTCCATGTATCGGGCCGACGCGCGCGGATCGTGTCGGCCACCATGCGCCGCAATGTATCGGGTTGAATCGGTTTGTGGAGCACCCGGAACCCGCTGCCCGCTGCCTCGCGCAAGCGGTCCGGACCGGTGTCCCCGGTTAGTAGAAAACCCGGCACGTGATGGCCCCAGACATGGCGGATCGCCATGATCGCGTCCGCCCCGGTGTGGCCGCGCTTCAGCCGATAATCGGCGACCACAAGATCGGGCGAACGGCCGGACGTTTCCAGCAAGGTCATGGCCTCGACCGCCGATTCCGCGACGATCGATTGATACCCCCAGCCCTGCAACAACATCTCAAGGGCGTCGCGAATGTCTCCTTCATCGTCGATCCCGACGACCAACGCCCCGGCGACATCGGGACTGCTGGGCGGCGATTCTTCTGTAACCGCCCCCACCACGACATCGGCCCGCGGCAGTTGCACGGTAAATCGCGATCCCTTGCCTTCGACCGAGGTAACCCCGACCGGATGATCCAGCAGCGTCGACAAACGCCGAACAATGGCCAGGCCCAGGCCAAGCCCTTCCCGACGGTCGCGCGCCGGATTGCCGACCTGGTGAAACTCCTCGAAGATCATTTCCAACTGGTCTTCGGGAATACCGACCCCTGTATCGAAGATCTCGATATTGACGTTGAGGCCGACACGCCGGACCCCGACAAGAATCCTGCCCC
>JANQIJ010000114.1 GCA_028282185.1 Rhodospirillales bacterium | reverse complement strand
TTCGTCACCCGGCCCCGAATGAGCGTGCTGCGCTATTCGGGGGTCAAGAAAGTCACCCGCCTGCCGCCGCGCAGCGCCGTGGTCGCGTTTTCCGCGGCCCAGGTCTATGCCTTGGCCGAACTGGTCCGCCGCCAGAGGGGCGGTGCCGCAGTCGTTCTCGGCGCGCTCAGCCCGCGTACCCGCAATGCCCAGGTCGCCATGTATCAGGCGGGGGAGGTGGACTATCTCGTCGCCACCGACGCCATCGGCATGGGCCTCAACATGGACATCGACCATGTGGCCTTCGCCGGCACGGACAAATTCGACGGCCGGCGCATGCGCGCCCTGGCGCCGGCGGAACTGGCGCAGATTGCCGGCCGGGCCGGCCGGGCCATGAATGACGGCACCTTCGGCACCACCGCCGACCAGCGTGAATTGGACCCGGACCTGGTCGAGGCCATCGAAAGCCACCGGTTCGATCAGTTGAGGAATATCTACTGGCGGAATTCGGACCTGGATTTCTCGTCGGTCCATGCCCTGAAGCAGACCCTGGCGCGGCCGGCCCCGGCGCCGGGCCTGATCCGCGCCCGGCGGGCCGAGGACGAACAGGCCCTGATCCAGTTGCTGGACGATGCGGCGGTGCGCGACCGGGCGACGGCGCCTGAGCGCCTGCGCCTGTTGTGGGAGGTCTGCCGGGTGCCCGACTTCCAGAAGGTGATGACCGACGCCCATGCCCAGTTGCTGACCACGCTGTACCTGCATTTGACCGGTTCGGCTGGGCGCCTGCCGACCGATTGGCTGGCGGGCCAGGTCGGACGCCTGGACCGGACGGAGGGCGATATCGACGCCCTGACCCAGCGGATCGCGCAAATCCGAACCTGGACCTACGTCTCCCATCACGCCGATTGGTTGGCCGAGGCCGGCCATTGGCAGAATCGGACCCGGGCGATCGAGGACAAATTGTCCGACGCCCTGCACGACCGCCTGACCCAGCGTTTCGTCGACAAGTCCACGGCCCATCTGATGAAGAAGCTGAAGGAAACGCCGGAGCTTCTGGCCGCCGTCACCGGGGCCGGCGACGTGATCGTCGAAGGCCAGGTGGTCGGCCATTTGAAGGGGTTTCGTTACGATCCGGCGGGCCTGCCCGAGGGTCCGGCGGGCCGCGCCGTGGCCGCCGCCGCGGGCCGGGCGTTGCGCGGCGAGATCAAACGCCGCCTGCGCCGCCTGGAAAGCGCCGCCGACGATGCCTTCGCCCTGGTCGACGTCAGCGGCCCGGACGCCGGCATCGTCACTTGGGCCGGGGCGCCGGTGGCCCGCTTGGTCAAGGGCGACGATCCGATGCGACCGGCGGTTCGGGTGTTGACCTCGGATCAGGTCGAGCCACCGGCCCGCCGCCGCATCGCCGGGCGGATCACCGCCTGGTTCGCAGCCCATCTGGACGAGGTTTTCCGCGATCTGCGGGCGCTTGGCCAGGCATCCTTGGCGGGCGCGGCCAAGGGATTGGTCTTTCGCCTG
The DNA here is from genome assembly GCA_028282185.1 of Rhodospirillales bacterium. Classification (GTDB taxonomy): domain Bacteria; phylum Pseudomonadota; class Alphaproteobacteria; order Rhodospirillales; family Casp-alpha2; genus UBA1479. The sequence goes on along the minus strand of JANQIJ010000114.1, from coordinate 4,111 downwards.
GGTGAGACCGCCGGCTCGTTGCCCCGGCGGCAGGCCGATGAGCAACTGGCGCTGTTGGATAAGGCCCAGCGCCGCGCTCTCAAGGCCGCGGGGGTCAAGATCGGCCGGCAAACGGTTTTCCTGCCGGCCCTGGTCAAACCCCGGCCGGCCGCGTTGCGCGGTTTCCTATGGTGTCTGTGGCAGGACCGCAAGCCCGTGCCGCCGCCCGCTCCGGGGCGGGTCTCGCTGCCGGCCGGGCGCCTGCCCGCCGCTTACTGGGAGCAGGTCGGCTATCGCCGGTTCGGCGGCCTGGTCCTGCGCATCGATATGGTCGAGCGGGTGGCGACCCAGGCCTGGCGTCTGTTGCAGGGGCAGCCGGACGGTTTCGTCATTGCCCCGGAATTGCTGTCCCTGGCCGGCTGCGGCGTTGACGAGATGACCAAGGTTCTGGAAGGCCTGGGCTTCCGCGCCATGTCGGCGGAGGACGGCCCGCGGTTCCGGCCGCCGAAACGGCCGGCGCAGGGCAAAAAATCCGCTGTTCGCGGCAGCTCGAAGACGGCGCGCAACAAGCAAGGCGCCAAGAAGGCCGCCTCGAGCGGCGCCGTCGATCCGAACTCACCCTTCGCCAAGTTGAAGGACATGGTCGGCGCGTGAGCGTCCGGGGCCAAGGTTCGGGCGCCGATGAGGTCACGTGTCTCAGGCTCGACAAGTGGTTGTGGTTCGCCAGATTCTTCAAGACCCGCACCTTGGCGACCAGGTTCGTCCAATCGGGCAAGCTTCGGATCAACAAGCAGCCCGTTTCGAAACCGCATCACCCGGTGCGGCCCGGTGACGTTCTGACCTTCGCGCTCAGGGGCGGGGTCAAGATCATCGAGATCAAGGCCCTGGGCCTGCGCCGCGGCCCGGCGCCGGAAGCCAGGGCGCTTTATGAAGACCTGTCGCCGCCGCCGGTCCGGTCGGCCGGGCAAACGGCGGAGCCGGCGACCGTCGCGCCGCGTCCGCCCGGCACGGGCCGGCCGACCAAGCGCCAGCGGCGGGATACGGACCGGTTCAAGGGCGATGCCGGCAGTTCCCATTAACCCGGGCGGGGTCTATCGAAGCCCCTGTCGTTTCCTGAAGACCACCGACAGGTTGTTCGCCGGCATGCGCACCGTCTCGACCAGGTGGAGGCCGCGTTGCCGGGCCTCCATGGCGACGTCGTCCAAATCCCGCACCCCCCAGGCCGGATCTTCCGCGCGCAGGCCGGCATCGAACCGGGCGTTGCTTTCGGCCGTATGCCGGCCGCCGACCATGAAAGGGCCGTAGAGAAAAAACGTGCCGCCATCGTCCAGCAGGTCGCCCGCGCCGTCAATCAGCCCCAGACAGGCCTCCCAGGGGGCGATATGGATCATGTTGATGGACAGGATCGCGTCGACCCGGATCATCGGCCAGGGCCGATGGCGCGCGTCCAGGTCCAAGGGGGGCGGCAAATCAAGTCCGGCATGGTCGATCCAGGCGGTGATCGAGGCCCGATGGCGCGGATCCGGGTCCGAGCCGCGCCAGGCCAGGCCCGGCAGGGCCCGGGCAAAGGCGACCAAGTGCTGGCCCGAACCGGAACCGATCTCGAGCACCGAGCCTTCGGAAGGCAATACGCGGGTCAGGACCTCTAGAATGGCGTCGCCGTTACGGCGCGTCGCCGGGAAGTCCAATCGCAGGTCGGGGGCGGCCGCTGACATGGGGCAAACTTAGGCACGCGGCTGGAGACGGCAAGGAAAAACCGCAATATTCCCATGGTTGAGGCCGGCGCCGGGCCGTGATAGGGGGAACTCATGCTTGCGAAGATCAAGACTTGGGCCGCCGGATTGGGTGGCGACGCCAGCGCCGCGCCGGCGACGCCGCCGCCCCGCGAGGAACTGGCGGCGGCCACGGCGCTGCTATTGGCGGAAGCGGCGTCGCTCGATGGCGAGTTCGACGAGGGTGAGGAGCAGGTGATCGCCGATCTGCTGGTCCGCCGCTTTGATCTGAGCGACGGCGAGGCCGCCGACGTGGTTGCCGACGCCCGCGCCGGCGTCGACGAAAATGTCGAACTGTTCGGGTTGACCCGCGTGATCAAGTCCCATTTGGAGCCCGACCAACGGGTTGCCGTCATCGAAATGCTTTGGGAAGTGGTCTATGCCGACGGCGCATTGCACGATTTCGAAGCCAACCTGGCGCGCCGCGTTGCCGGCCTGGTGCACCTTTCGGACCGGGACACCGGCGCCGCGCGTAAGCGGGTCCTGGCGCGGCTTGAGGTCGATGGCGATCCGGCGTAATTAGAAGCTTTTCGCGCCATTCACTGGCGGTCCCGCCTTTTGTTCTTTTTGCCCTTTGTTTTTCTGAACTGACGGAGCCCTTCATGACCTACATCGTCACCGAAAATTGCGTCAAATGTAAATTCCAGGACTGCGTCGAAGTCTGCCCGGTGGATTGTTTCTATGAGGGCGAGAACTTCCTGGTCATTCATCCCGATGAGTGCATTGACTGCGGCGTTTGCGAGCCGGAATGCCCGGCCGAAGCCATCGTCCCGGATACGGAGCCGGGGGTCGAGGAATGGCTCGAGATCAATACCAAATTCGCCAGTCAATGGCCGAACATCACGGCCAAGGGGGAAAGCCCCGCCGATGCCGAGGATTGGAACGGCAAGGAAGGCAAGAAAGAGCTGTTGAGTCCCAATCCGGGACAAGGCAGCTAATCGTCCGTCGCTGTAAGCGGACCCGTCGAACGTTGGCGGTAGACCCTGGACGGTCGGCCCCGTCGCATGCCCGGGGAGGGCGCCGTTCGATGGTCCGGGGGACCGAGTAATCCCGGGCCGGCCGCCAAATCAGGCGCGGGTGCCGACGGCCCGCCATCGCCCCTGCCCTGCGATGTTCCGCAGGTGCAAGCCGCCGCGCCATCAAGCGCCCTTTGTGTGCGTCTGCGAAATAGGGTGTATTTCCCGTTGATTTGTGTTACAGTTCTGAGATTGTAGACCACGAAATTTGGCCCCCTCGGAAATGTTGTTTTCTTCCGGGGGGATTTTTGCGGCCTACATTTCGGTTGCGGGCCATGAACTTGGCCAATGGGGACGGCGGCGCGTTCGCCGGGGAAGGTAACCGTCAGACGCTGCTTGGGCGACCGGCCGCTTCACCGAGGTGGCGGTGAGGTGACTTTGCCGCGTCGAATGCCGCTTCCGTGCCGAACGAAGCGGCCGCGGCCCGCGCGTCGGGCGGCAATAAAGAAACGTCAACACCGGAGATGACCCTACCTATGTCCAAATCGACCAAATCGGATGAATTTCAAATCGAAACCGGAGATTACGTCGTCTACCCGACCCATGGGGTCGGCAAGGTTGTCGGCGTCGAAACCGAGGAAATCGCCGGCCATAAGCTCGATCTTTATGTGATTTCGTTTGATAAGGACCGGATGACGCTGCGCGTCCCCGTGTCCAAGGTGCCGACCTCGGGGTTGCGGCGTTTGTCGACCCGCAAGATCATGGACGAAGCCATGACCACCCTGAAGGGGCGCGCGCGGATCAAGCGGACGATGTGGAGCCGCCGGGCACAGGAGTACGAGGCCAAGATCAATTCCGGCAATCCCGTGTCCATCGCCGAAGTCGTGCGCGACCTGCACCGCAATGTCGGCCAGCCGGACCAATCGTTTTCCGAGCGGCAGATTTACGAGGCGGCGCGCGACCGCCTGGCGGCCGAACTGGCCGCCGTCGACAAGACCGACGTCAACAAGGCGACAGAGAAGCTGGAGAAGGTTCTGGCGGCCTGATCCGCGTTACCCGTTCGTTTTTCCGAGACGGCCGGCACCCCTGGGTTGCCGGCCGCTTCGCATGGTCGCCACCGGTGGCAAAGCGAGGGTCGCGCCCGGTCCTAGGGCGTGACGATCTTGACCTGCTGGCCCGGGGTCAGGGCATCGTCGGGATTGAGCCCGTTGAGCGCCCGGAACCAGTCTTCGCGGAACCGTTCCAAGGGGATCAGGCTGGCCAAGTCGGCGACCGTGTCGCCCTGATTGACGGTGACAACGCGCAGGCGGAGCGCCTTGATCTCGGCCGCCTCCGCGTCGGACAGGCGGCGAAAGCTGTAGGTCGTGCGCCGGAAATCGACGCTCAGACGTTCGGCCGCCCCCG
>JANQIJ010000112.1 GCA_028282185.1 Rhodospirillales bacterium | reverse complement strand
AACTCACGACTTCAACCTTGGCAAGGTTGCGCTCTACCCCTGAGCTACGCCCGCATTTCCAAAGAAGGGAGGGATATATACGGGAAGACAGCCAAAATGCAAGGGCATTCCGGTTGGCACCGCCCCTCTCGCCGCAGGGCATACCGGCCGACCATTGCCATGGAGTCCGTGTCGCGGTATCTCCTCGTCGATCCTCGGGCCGAAAGGGCTTGACCCGCGCCGGAGACCGCAACCATGACATCTTCCCAGTCCGACCCAGGCAGCCGCACTGAGCGAGGCCTCGGGCCGGGCACGACGTCGCGGGCCCACCTGTTTCGCTTTTTGGAAGACCTCGCCATCGAAACCACGACCACGGACCACCCGGCCGTGCATACGGTTGAGGAGAGCCGGGCATTGCGCGGTGACCTGCCGGGCCGGCACTGCAAGAATCTGTTCCTCAAAGACAAGAAGGGGCGGCTCTGGCTGGTTTCGACGCCGGATAACCGGGTCCTCGACCTGAAACGCCTGCGCCGGTTGATCGGCGCGGCCCATCTGTCCTTTGGCAGGCCGGACCTGTTGTTGGACGCGCTGGGCGTAACGCCTGGCTCGGTGACACCCTTCGCCACGATGAATGTGTCGCCGGCAGGGTTACGGTGGTGATGGACGCCGCGCTAATGTCCGAAGCCCTGGTCAATTTCCACCCGCTCGAGAACACCGCCACCACAGCCATCGCGCCGGACGATCTGCGACGGTTTCTCGATGCCGTCGCCCATCCGCCGCAGGTTCTTGACTTGGGTGAGGCCGAATCCGGCGTCCAATAACCGGCCACGGGACCGCACGCGACCGACTTTTGCCTGGCAAGCCTTGCGACCAACGGCGGGAAGGGCCATCTTTGGGCTCAGAACAAATCGACGCTTTATTTCATGGGATCGACGAGGCATGGCATTCATTTTGAACCCGGACGGAACCACCAGCCCGAAGCCTGCGGCCGACGGCGGCCCGGCGGCCAACGGGGATCAGGCGCCGACCGCAGGCGGTGACGGCACGACCGGCGGCGACCTGATCAAGGATTCGAACATTCAAGGCTTCATGCAGGACGTTATCGAGGCGTCGCGCGACATCCCCGTCCTTGTCGATTTCTGGGCGCCCTGGTGCGGTCCCTGCAAGCAGCTGACCCCGCTTTTGGAAAAGCTCGTCAACCAGGCGGGCGGTCTCGTGCGCCTGGTTAAGATCAATGCGGACGAGAATCAGGACCTCTGCCTGCAGATGCGGGTCCAATCACTGCCGACGGTCTACGCCTTCAAGGACGGCCAGCCGGTAGATGCGTTCATGGGCGCGCTGCCGGAAAGCCAGCTCAAGGCCTTTATTGAAAAATTGACCGATGGCGCCAAGGCACCGTTGGATCAGGCCCTTGAGCAGGCACATGCCGCCATGGAAGAAGGCGATGCGGCGCTGGCCCTTGAAATCTTCAAGGAAGTCCAGGCGCAAGACCCGCAGAACGTCCCGGCCCTGGGCGGAATCCTGCGGGCGCAAATCGCGCTTGGCCAGTTGGATGCGGCGACAGAGATCATCGACAGCCTGCCAGCGAACCTGCGGGCCAAGGCCGAGATTGAAGCAGCGGCCTCGGCCCTGGAACTGGCCCGCGACGTGGGCGATACAGGCGATCCGCAGGCCCTTCGCGCGCAGGTTGAGGCCGACCCAAAGGACCATCAGGCGCGGTTTGATCTTTCGCTCGCCCTGTTCGCCCGGGGCGAAGCCGAGCAGGCGATCGACGAGCTTCTCGAACTGGTTCGGCGCGATCGGGCGTGGAACGAAGACGCCGCCCGCAAGCAACTGGTTAAGATATTCGACACCCTGGGCGGAACCCACGAATTGACCGTGTTGGGCCGGCGCCGACTGTCTTCCGTCCTGTTTTCGTGACGCCCCAAGGCTGGCGGTTTTGAAACGCGACGCGCTTCATGTCTATCCGGACGGCGGCCCCTTGCCGACCACCCTTCCGGTCTTCCCCTTGCCTGGCGCGCTGCTCCTGCCGGGCGGGCAGTTGCCGCTGAACATTTTCGAACCGCGCTATCTGAACATGACCCTGGACGCCCTCGGCAATGGCCGGGTCTTCGGCATGATCCAGCCGGCACCAGTGCCCGGCATCGCCGCCCCGGACCCGGACCTGCGCGACCAACCGGCGATCTACGACATCGGATGTGTCGGCCGCATCGTCTCGTTCTCGGAAACGGACGATGGGCGCCTGTTGATCAACCTTTTGGGGCTCTCGCGCTTCAGAGTTAAGGAAGAGCTGCCGTTGCATCGCGGATACCGGCGGGTTGCGGCCGACTACACGGACTTCGCCGCCGACCTGGCATCCGACGCTGCCGCCCAACTGGGGCCGGCGCGCCCGCGGCTCATCGAGGCCGCGGATGCATTCTTCAAGTCTCGCGGCATGGCCGCCGACCTGTCGGAAGTAGACCAGGCCCCGGATGACTTGTTGATTACGACCCTTTGCATGGTCTGCCCCCTCGATCCCCGCGACAAGCAGGCCCTGCTGGAATCGCCGGAACCCTCGGCCCGCGCCGACCTGTTGATCCACCTTTTGCAGATGGCCGTGCACGGAACCGCCAGCGGCCTTGATGGCGCCGCCCATTGACCAACGGTCGGCCGACAACCGGCCCGCCACCCGGTTCAGGAATTGACCATGAATGACAGCATAATCGACCCCAAGCTTCTGGAGGTGCTGGTCTGCCCCGTAACCAAGCAGGCCCTGGAATTCGACGCGGCGACGAGCGAACTGATCAGCCGCCAGGCCGGCCTGGCCTACCCGATCCGCGACGGCATTCCGATCATGCTGCCGGACGAGGCCCGCCGCCTGGACGCCACCCCAACATCGGAGACCGACCCGTCATGAACGACAGATTCACATCCCGCCGACCGCCCACGGAGATCCGAGTGAAAAAGGACGAAAAGGTCCTGGAGGTCGATTTCGAGGACGGCGCGCGCTTTCGCCTGCCGGCGGAACTGCTCCGGGTCGAAAGTCCCTCGGCCGAGGTTCAGGGCCACGGCCCCGGACAGAAAACGATCCTGGCGGGGCGCCGCCACGTGAATATCATCGGCGTCGAGCCGGTGGGCAATTACGCCGTGCGCTTGAAGTTCGACGACATGCACGACACGGGCATCTATTCCTGGGACACGCTCTACGACATGGGCACCCGGCAAGAGCAGCTCTGGGCCGACTACCTGGCCGCGCTCGAAGCCAAGGGCCTGTCCCGCGACCCCTAAATCCATGCCGGCAGTTGGCGCGCGCGCCGCGGTCAAAGACCGTTTAGATGGCGCCTGCCGCCGTTGGCTCAGATCGGCGTGTCGGGAAACGCCAATTCGTGGCGATTGATCCAGGCGTCGGTCACGTAATTGACGATCAGGGTTTGGCGAACGCCGGTGATCTTCTTTCCCTTGCGGTAGCCGTGCCATGTGTCCTGGCCCGGAATGAAGATCAGGGCCCGGTTCCGCTGGTGCGGCGTTGCCGCATAGAACTCGTCCTCGGTGGGGCCGGAATAGATGTCCGTGCCCCATTCTTCGCCCGTCGGCGAATCCGAGAGATAGACCAGAAGGCTCATCATCTTGACGGATATGTCTTTATGGGGGTGCAGCCAGAAACCTTCTCGGTCCTGGGCATATTCCAGGCGCAGATAACCGCCGGAAAAATCCGTGCCGCATAGGGTTTGCAGTCGATCAACGACCTCCGGCGCCTGGAACGACTGGGCGACCGTCTGGCACACCTCGAACTCGTCCCGCCGGCCGGGATCGAAATAGCTGCGCGTATCGTTGTTGGCGGCACGCCGGCCGTCCCCGTAGTCGACCCGCGGCGCCTCGAAGGGCAGGGCCAACAGGCCGTCGACCACGTCGTCGTCGAAGATGTCATCGACGATCCAATGGGAAAACGGCTTGGTCCGGGTCTCGCAATGGTCGAGACCCCTCAGCAGGGTGGCGGTGTTTGTATCGGGGGACACGGGCGGGTTCATCCAATCTGGTCCAGGGTGATTGCCATCGTCTAGAGGCTTTGCCCGGTGGCGTCAAATTTTCCGAGGGGACCCTGCCACCTGGCGGCGTCCGGCGCCGTGATCCAGGTCAAACGCCTACAATGGCAGACCGCGCATCAGCCGCGGCAATTCGCCGACCTCGCCCATGGCATGGCGCATGAAGAACTTCTTCACCCCGGGCAGGCGATCGACCGCGGCCAGACCCAGGTCGCGGGCCAGGCGCAGGGGTGCGATATCGTTTGAAAACAGCCGGTTGAGCGCATCCGTCATGGCCAGCATCAGGCTGTTGTCGAACCGGCGCCGTGCCTCATAGTCCCCCAGAACCGTCGCGGCGCCGGGGTCCAGCCCCAGGCCATGGGCGTCACGGATCACCTCGGCCAAAACGGCGACATCGCGCAGGCCCATGTTCAGACCCTGTCCGGCGATCGGATGCATGCCATGCAGTGCATCGCCGACCAGGGCGAAGCGCTGGGCAATGGCGGTTTCGGCGACATGCAGGCCCAGCGGGTAATGCCAGCGCGGACCGACCAGAGCCAGATCGCCCAGAAAGTCGCCGAATCGGAGCGCGACCTCGGCCAGGAAGGCATGGTCGTCCAAGGCCATCAATGCGGGCGTCAGTTCGGCCCGCTCGGTCCAAACCAAGGACGATTGATGCCCCTGGCGTTCGGGCGACCCCAGGATTGGCAGGATGGCGAAGGGACCCGACGGCAAAAAATGCTCATGGGCGACGAACCCATGGGGCTCCGCGTGATCGATCGTGCAAACGATGCCGTGTTGGTCATATTGCCAGCCGGTGTTGCGGATCCCAGCCCATTGGCGGCTGCGCGACCCACGACCGTCGGCGCCGACGATCAAAGGCGCGACCAAACGAGCGCCCCCCGCCAGACGCAGGGCCGCCGCGCGCCAGCTTAGGTCCATCCCGGCAACTTCAACCGGCGCCACGACCGTCAGGCGATCCTCGGCCACCATCGCATCATGCAAGGCACGACGCAAATGGCGGTTTTCGATCATGAAACCGAACGGCGCCTCGCCCAGATCGCGATGGTCGTAATGCAGAAACAGGGGCGAGCGGCCGTCGGCGACACGGATTTCCTGGATCGGCGCGGCCACAGGGGCGAGCGCCGGCCACAGCCCCGCGCCCCGCAGAACCCGATGGGTTGCCTGGGCGATGGCCGAAGCCCGGCCATCGAAGCCGGCATCGAGACCGTCGAGGGGGTCCTGGCAGTCGACAATGGTTACGCGCAGGCCCGCCTGTGACAACAAGACCGCCAATGTAGCGCCGACGAGGCCGCCGCCAATCACGATCAGATCTGTCTCTTCGTCGCCCGGCATTGATCCCACCAGATGCCCTTTGTGATGCGTGTTGCCGCCCGCCTCCTTGCGCCGGGTCCAGCCTTCACCGATTATCCCCGGCCCGGCGTCGGGATCAACAGCAAAGCCCGGGACCAACCCCGCGCCTGGCCAAAAGGACGGCTGATCCACGCAGCCGCACGGCGCCGAGGCAGCACATTAAGATACAGATCTGCGCCCGCCAAATTATCGCCTAAATTTTATACAAATTTAATTCATGGGTTAAAAAGTAGGCATAAAAGATTCGAGCGACTTTCAAGAGATGCGCCCAACGCACTGAAAAAAAAGAACAAATTTTCCCGACAGATTCCGGCATGCTTCTTGAAATTGTGCATCGCACAGTTCGTCGGCATGGGCGGCATCGCAGCAGCGATCCGCCGACGCCGGTGCCTGTTAGTCGTAAGGCCAAGAACGGAAAGGACAAGGAAATGAAGCTGATCATGGCCGTCATCAAACCCTTCAAACTGGAAGAGGTGCGAGAAGCCCTGACCCCCCTCGGCGTCGAAGGCATGACCGTCAGCGAGGTCAAGGGATTCGGCCGACAAAAGGGTCAGGCCGAAATTTACCGGGGTGCGGAATACACCGTGCACTTTCTCCCCAAGGTGAAGCTGGAGATCGCCGTCAAGGACGAGATCGCCGCCTCCGTCGTCGAAACCATTCAGAAGACCGCCCAGACCGGCAAGATCGGTGACGGCAAGGTCTTCGTCTACCCGGTCGAAGAGGCCGTGCGCATTCGCACGGGCGAAGCCGGCCAAGACGCCCTGTAGGAGATCCGACAAATGAACGTCATCACGAAAACCCTTGAAAAAGCATCGCGAACGGCGGCTCTTGGCGGCTTGATGCTATTCACCCTCCTGGTCAGCGGCCCGGCGATGGCCGAGGTGCCCGGAGAAACCCAGTTCATCTTCAACACCTTCTCTTTCCTTGTCGCCGGATTCCTGGTCATGTGGATGGCGGCCGGCTTCTGCATGTTGGAAGCAGGCCTGGTGCGGACCAAGAACACCACGATGCAGTGCCTGAAGAACATCGGCCTGTTCTCCATCGCCACGGTCATGTGGTACCTGATGGGCTACAATCTCATGTACATGGACGTCGGCAGCTACATGGGGACGGTCGCCATTTGGGGTCAGGACGACAGCCTGGTCGAGAGCGGCAAGTTCATGGGCGACGATGGCGCGGCTTATTCATCTGCGTCTGACTTCTTCTTCCAGCTGGTGTTCGTCGCGACCGCCGCGTCGATCGTTTCCGGCACCGTGGCAGAGCGCGTCAAGCTCTGGGCGTTCTTCGCCTTCGTCGTCGTGCTGACCGGCGTGATCTATCCGATCCAAGGCTCCTGGGAATGGGGTGCCGGCTGGCTTGACCAGATGGGCTTCTCCGACTTCGCGGGCTCGACCCTGGTGCATTCCGTCGGCGGCTGGGCGGCCTTGACCGGCGCCATCATCATCGGCGCGCGCAAAGGCAAATACGGCGAGGACGGATCGGTCCGACCGATGCCGGGTGCCAACCTGCCGCTTGCCACGCTGGGCACCTTCATCCTGTGGCTCGGCTGGTTCGGCTTCAACGGCGGTTCCCAGTTGGCCCTGGGCACCGGCGCGGATGCCGTCGCCATTTCCAACATCTACATCAACACCAACATCGCCGCCGCGGGCGGGTGTATCGCCGCGATCGTCCTGACCCAAATCATCTATAAGAAGGTCGATCTCACCATGGCGCTCAACGGCGCCCTGGCCGGGCTGGTGTCGATCACCGCCGAGCCGCTGACCCCGCAGCTCCACGAAGCGCTGCTCATCGGCATGGTCGGCGGAATCCTGGTGGTGATCTTCGTGCCGCTGCTGGACAAGATGAAAATCGACGATGTCGTCGGCGCCATTTCCGTCCATTTGGTGGCCGGCATCTGGGGCACCCTGGCGGTGCCGATCACCAACGGCGATGCGTCGTTCGGCGTGCAGGCCATCGGCGTGGTTGCCATCGGCGCCTTCGTCGTGATCACCAGTGCCATCGTTTGGACCATCCTAAAGATGACCATGGGCGTGCGCGTCAGCGATGAAGACGAAGAAGCGGGGCTCGACCAAGCCGAATGCGGCATGGAAGCCTACCCTGAGTTCCGCGGCTCGCAGACCATCTAGCGAGGCGTCCCTCAAGAATCTACTCCCCTCCTAACCACTGCCTTGAAGGCCGGAAGGAATTTCCTTCCGGCCTTTTTTTGCCCGGCGATCGCCGATAGACTCGAGCGCGTCGTCGGCCCGGGCAACCGGAAGGCTCGCCGCCCGCGCCGCATCGGCACCCGAACCACGCCGCCCTCCGAAGACCCCAGGTCCACAATCCATGCTGAACCCCCGTTACGCCGATCTCCCCGTCTATCCCTTTGATCGCCTACGCCAGCTGCTGGCGCCGCATGACCCGCCGGACGGCCTGGAACCCATCTCCCTTGCCGTCGGTGACCCGACCTTCCCGCCGCCCGAGGCGATCCGCCAAACGATGACCGAGAAGGCGGAACTGTGGGGTCGCTATCCGGCAACCGACGGAACCGCCGATTTCCGGGACGCGGCCGCCGGCTGGTTACGCCGTCGCTATAATTTAGCCGACGAAGCCGTTGATCCGGAACGACATGTTCTCCCGGTTGTCGGCACCCGAGAGGGTCTATCCTTGGTCGCCAACCTTGTGGTGCCGCCAGAAAAGGGCGGCGGCCGTCCCTTAGTCGTCATGCCCAATCCCTGCTTCCATGCGTACATGGGGGCGGCGGTATTCGCCGGGGCGAAACAAAGACTGCTGCCGGCGACCCGGGAAACCGGCTTCATGCCGGATCTGGGCCAGATGTCGGACGCAGACTGGGACCGCTGCGCCCTGTTCTATCTCTGCTCGCCCGGCAACCCGCAGGGCGGCATCGCCTCGATGGCGCTGTTGACCGATGCGGTGCTGCGCGCGCGGCGCCATGACGCGGCCCTTGTGGTCGATGAATGCTACGCCGAAATCTATGGTCGCCGGCCACCGGCCGGCGCGCTTGAGGCCTGTGCCGCGCTCGACGGTGACTTCCGCAACGTCCTGGTGTTTCATTCCCTGTCCAAGCGGTCCAGCGCGCCGGGAATGCGGTCGGGCTTCGTCGCCGGAGACCCAGACCTGATCGCCCGCTATCGCATGCTCAGGAACTTCATCGGCGCCCAGATGCCGCATCCGGCCCTCTATGCCTCGGCCCGCCTGTGGCGCGACGATTCGGACGCTTTTCACCACCGCACGGCCTATCAGAAGCTGATCAATCTGGCCGAGGAGATCATTGGCGAGCGATACGGGTTTTATCGCCCGGCCGGTGGGTTTTTCCTTTGGCTGGATGTGGGAGACGGTGAAAAAGCAGCCCTAGCTCTTTGGGAAAAAGCGGGAATCCGCGTTTTGCCCGGCGCCTACCTGGGTCAGACAGACACCCATGGGAACAACCCCGGCGACCGATTCATCCGCGTTGCCCTGGTCCATGACAAAGAAACCATAGAGGCTGCCTTAAGAAGAGTTGTTAAGGTATTGTAAATCTTAATAACCTAGAAGGTCCCTATGGCCGCATCTTCGCAAACCCCCGGTCTGGTCAACCTGTTCCCCCAGGGCACAGGTGACTTTGTCCGTCGCCGGCTGGCCGAATCCCTGGGCCTTCTCCTGACCCTGGCCGCCATTGCCTTGGGCCTGTCATTGATCAGCTTCACCCCCGGCGATCCGTCCTTCAACACCGCCAGCGGCGGGCCCGCACAGAATCACCTGGGTCTGCCGGGCGCGACTCTCGCCGATCTGTCCTTGCAGTTCCTCGGCGTCACCGCCGTGGTTCTGCCGCTGCTCGCGCTTGTCTGGGGGTGGCGGCTGTTGCAGCGCCGGACCCTACCGGGCGCCCTCTTCCGCCTGCTTTATCTCGGTCTTTGCCTGTTGGCCCTGAGCATGGCGATGGCGCCGCTCGACCCGCCCGGCAGCTGGCCCTTGGCCACGGGTCTAGGCGGCGTCACGGGCGCCTTGTTGTTCGATGCGACGATGGCCTTGCAGGGGCGGGTCGGCCCGTCAGTGCCAGATGAATGGATTGGCAGCGCCGCCGCCGTGATCGGCATCGCCGCCGTGGTCGGCGCGCTTGGCTTCACCATCGGCGACTGGCTGGCCGGTCTGCGCACGGTCGGGCGCGGCGGTCTGCGCGTCCTCGGCGCCTCTCGGGACGGCGCCCGCTGGGCCGTAAACCTGCGGGACAGGCTTCGCTCCGAGGCGCCGGATCTGGTGGGTCACGCGGATACGAACGACAGACATCCCGACCACCAGACGGTGCCCGGGGACGACACCCTGCCTGCAACCGAACGGAGCGATGTCGCGCCCGAGAGAGCCAGACGCCGGCTGTTGAGGCGCCCGGGCAAGAAGGCTCTGATCGAACCACCGGCGCCGAAGCCGCGCCAGGGCCGCGCCGTCAATCGGCAGAAGTCCCTGGACCTCGCCCAGGACGGCGTCTACCTGACCCCGACGCTCGACCTTTTGGGCGGGCCGGAGACCATTCAGGGGCCGGCGCACGACCCGGACAAGCTGGCCCAGAACGCGCAATACCTGGCGTCGGTCCTGGATGACTTCGGCGTCAAGGGAGAGATCGTCAAGGTTCGGCCGGGACCGGTGGTCACGCTGTATGAGCTGGAGCCCGCGCCGGGCACCAAGACATCGCGCGTCGTCGGCCTGTCCGACGACATCGCCCGTTCGATGAGCGCCATCAGCGTCCGCGTCGCCGTGGTGCCGGGCCGCAGCGTGATCGGCATCGAGCTGCCCAACACGGACCGGGAAACGGTCCATCTGCGCGAGCTTTTGGCGTCCCGAACCTTCGAGAAGACCAAGTCCAAGTTGCCTCTGGTCCTTGGCAAGGATATCGGCGGCCAGCCGGTAATCACCGACCTGGCGACCATGCCGCACCTGTTGATCGCAGGGACCACCGGTTCGGGCAAGTCCGTCGGCATGAACGCCATGGTCTTGTCACTGCTCTATCGCCTGACGCCGGAGCAATGCCGCTTCATCATGATCGACCCGAAAATGTTGGAGCTTTCGGTTTATGAGGGCATTCCCCATCTGCTGACCCCCGTGGTGACCGACCCGAAGAAGGCGGTCGTCGCCCTAAAGTGGACGGTGCGCGAGATGGAAGAACGCTATCGCGCCATGTCGCAATTGGGCGTGCGCAACATCGAAGGCTACAACGCACGTATTCTGGAGGCCAAGAAGAAGGGAGAGATTCTGTCCCGCCGGGTCCAGACCGGCTTTGACGCCGAGGGTCGGCCCGTGTTCGAAGACCAGGCGCTCGGCACCGAGCCGCTGCCGTTCATCGTCGTCGTCGTTGATGAAATGGCTGACCTGATGCTGGTTGCCGGCAAGGATGTGGAGGCCGCGATCCAGCGCCTCGCGCAAATGGCCCGGGCCGCGGGCATTCACCTGGTCATGGCGACGCAACGGCCATCCGTCGATGTCATCACCGGCACCATCAAGGCCAATTTCCCGGCCCGGATCTCGTTCCAGGTGACCTCGAAAATCGACAGCCGCACGATTCTCGGCGAGCAAGGGGCGGAACAACTTCTCGGTCGGGGCGACATGCTCTACATGGCCGGCGGCGGCCGCATCACCCGGGTGCATGGCCCGTTCGTCTCCGACGAAGAAGTGGAACAAGTGGTCAGCCACCTGAAATCCCAAGGGACGCCTGAATACATCGAGGAGGTCACCCGCGACGACGAGGCGACGGAACCCGGCGCCCCCGGCGGCGGAGACAGCGGCGACGCCCTTTACGACGAGGCCGTGGCCCTGGTCGCCCGCGAGGGCAAGGCCTCAACCAGCTTTGTCCAGCGTCATCTGCAAATCGGCTACAACCGCGCCGCGCGCCTGATCGAGCGGATGGAAAAGGAAGGCGTGGTCAGTCCCGCCGACCGGGTCGGCCGCCGCGAAGTTCTGGTCGGCAGTCATTGACGACACGCCAAGGAACGGGGCGCTTTACCCGACCGTCCGGCCGGCCTACATAAGGTCCATGCAGGCTCCTCGACCAAACCTTCGCGCCCAGCGACGTTTCTTTCTGGCCGCCTTTTGCTTGGCGGCCCTGGTCCTGCTGAACCCGCCCCTGGCGCCCCACGCCGCGGCACAGGGTGCCGCCCACGAGATCATCCTGACGACCGGCCAGCGCGACATCCTGCGCCAGGTTGAGACCCACCTCAACGGCATCACCACCTTGCAATCGACCTTCTTTCAGCAGACGTCGGCCAACGAGTTTGCCGAGGGCCAGATCTACCTGGCCCGGCCCGGCCGCCTGCGGATCGAATACAAGCCACCCAATGAAATCGTCCTCGTCGCCAAGGGCGACCATTTGAGCTATTTGGACAAGGAACTGGGCCAATTGTCCCATATCCCCGTGGACCAGACACCGGCCGCCTTCCTGCTGCGCGACCGCATTACCTTCGACCCTGGCGAAATCGCCTTCCACGAAGTCGTCCGCGAGGACGGCGCCATTTATGTCACCATGGCAGAACGGCGCGATCCCTTCGGCGCCCGATTGACCCTGATCTTCCGCGAAAACCCCATGTCGTTGCGCAAATGGTCCGTGCTCGACGCCCAAGGCAACATCACCGATGTCGTCCTCACCGATCCGTTCTTCGGCGGCGAACTGGACGAGGCATTGTTCGAGGTCGAGGCCCCCGAGGAACAGCGCGGCGGCGACTGATTACCGATCTCCAAGAGGCTCTCTCAAGCCATGCGCAAAGTGCATGGCTGCCCGGCTCTTTACACCACTTGTGCAGCGCACAAAACAGGCCAATATAGGCATATTAAGACAGCGTCCCTAGCGGCGCTGTTACTGCGGATGGCGCGCCCCCCTCGCCGCCGCGGGCTCCGATTATGCGGAGTTGAAGCGCTCGGCCTCCCTCCCCCGCCGAGCGCTTCTTTTTTGCTTTCCCGCTTTGCCTCCCCGCCGCCGGTACTCCCTTCAGGCATCGCCTCTCCAATCCTTTGCCTTGCCTCGATGAGCGGAGAACGCTAGCAGAGGTGATGCCCTTCTCCGTCGTCACCTGGAACGTCAATTCGATCCGCAAGCGTCTGGATGCGGTCGCCCGATTCTGCCGGGAAACGGCGGTCGATGCGCTCTGCCTGCAGGAAACCAAGGTGACCAACGACGCCTTTCCGGTCGAGGCGGTGACCGAAATAGGCTTCGACCATCAGGCGATTTCCGGCATGAAGGGCTACAATGGGGTGGCGATCCTGTCGCGCCGCCCGCTGGCGCGGGTCGGCACCGAGACCTGGTGCGGGCGGGACGATTGCCGCCACCTTCACGCAACGGTCGAAACCGGGATTGGGCCGATCGACCTGCACAGCCTCTATGTCCCTGCAGGCGGCGAGGACCCGGACCCGACGCGCAACCCCAAATTCGCCCATAAGCTGGCCTTTCTCGATGAACTGGCCCCCTACCTGGCCGATCTGGCCCAAGCCGGGGCGGCGGGCGGCGGACCACCGGCCATCCTCTGCGGCGACCTCAATGTGGCGCCCTTGGAAACCGATGTCTGGTCGCACCAGCGGCTCAAGCGGGTGATCACCCACACACCGGTCGAGCGTGACCGCCTGACCGCCCTGCAGGATGCCGGCGATTGGGTGGACGCGTTGCGCCGCTTCGTGCCCACGAACGAAAAGGTCTTCACCTGGTGGAGCTATCGCGCCGCCGACTGGCGGGCGATCAATCGAGGCCGCCGGCTCGACCACATTTGGGTCCACCCGGCCATCGCCCCGGCCCTGGGACACGCAGCCGTACACGAAGACGTGCGCGGTTGGGACGGCCCATCGGACCATGCCCCGGTGCGGGCCGTGTTCGAATTCGATTAGGGGCTGGCCCGCCGCCAAACCGCCGACGGAGGGTCAGGGCACCAGGCGGTAGCCGCCGGGCTCGGTGACCAGCAACGCCGCGTTGGAGGGATCGGCCTCGATCTTTTGCCGCAAACGGTAGACATGGGTTTCCAGGGTGTGGGTGGTCACCCCGGCGTTGTAGCCCCAGACCTCGTCGAGCAGAACGTCGCGGCCGACCACCTTGTCGCCGGCCCGATAGAGGTACTTGAGAATTGCCGTTTCCTTGTCCGTCAGGCGCACCTTTTTCTCCGTCTCGCCATGGACCAGAAGCTTGTTCGCCGGCTGGAAGGAATAGGGGCCGATGGCAAAGACCGCGTCGTCGGACCGTTCGTGCTGGCGGATATGAGCCCGCAGACGGGCGAGCAGCACGCCCAAGCGGAACGGCTTGGTCACGTAATCATTGGCGCCGGCGTCCAGGCCGAGGATCGTGTCCGCGTCCGTATCCGCGCCGGTCAGCATGATGATCGGGGAGGTCACGCCGTTGCGGCGCATCAAGCGACAAACCTCGCGACCGTCCATATCCGGCAGGCCGACATCCAGGATGATCACGTCAAAACGGTCTTCCTTGGCGACTTTCAGCGCCTCGGCCCCGGTCTGGCAAGTCGCGGTGGTGAATTCCTCGTGCAGCTTGAGCTGTTCGCACAGGGTTTCGAGGAAGTCGGTCTCGTCATCAACGATCAGGATTTGCTTACCGCCGGTCATTCTGCTACCCGATATGCTGCGGAATAGATGTTCCCGAACGATTTTCCGTATTTGACCGGGCCGGTCAATGGTCGGTTGCGACTTTCAATCGTATGTTGGCTTCCGGACCGTAAGCACAGGCCCCGGGAACACGGCCGGAAAACGCAACAAATCGGCCACCGCGGGCGTAACCGCCATAACGCGGGCAGAGGACCGAACGGAACAGGCAGACCATGACGCAGCGCAAGACCAGGCAGAGCGAGCGGGGCGCCCTTGACCGCCGGGACGCGCCGGCCAGCCGTGAACCGCGCGCGCTCCTTGCCGTTGATCGCGCCGCCGGCGAATGGCGGCGCGGCCGCCCGGTCCTGATTGCCGACGGTCGCGGCAACGGCCATTTGGCCATGGCGGCGGAGCAAATGAGCCCCGTGGCGCTTGCCCAGATGAAGGTGCTCGTAACCGGCCCCTTCGAAATCGCCATCACCGCCAGACGCGCGGCGGCCCTTGGGATTCCGGCGCCGGCCAGCGAGGTGGTCGCCCTGGCTCTCGGGGAGAATCCCGATCCCGATCTGATCCTGCGGCTGGCCGATCCGACCCTAGACCCGACCGGCGCCAAAGCAGAGACGGCGGCGCGGGCCACGGCGCGACACGATAATCCGGCCGCCGCGGTCGCCCTGGCGAAGATCGCC
>JANQIJ010000052.1 GCA_028282185.1 Rhodospirillales bacterium | reverse complement strand
CGACTTCGGGTGAGGCCGGCGTCGGGCGTTGCTTCGGCGAAGTCGTTCCAAACCTGGGAGACCAGCGTGCCGATCGCGTTGGGCGTGCCGGCCTTGTCGGAATTTTCCCGGAACAGGCGGACATCCTTGGCCAGCAGGCGGGCGGTGAACCCGGCGTCGTAGGTTCCGGTCATGATCCGGTTGGGGAACTTGTCCTCGGACGCCGTGTTGCGCCCGGTGGAGACGTTGACGACGTCAAGGATCGTCTTCATCTCCAGCCCTTGGGACAGACCGAACAGGACGGCTTCCGTCGTCGCTGCCATGGCCGTGGCGGAGAGGAAGTTGTTAAGCATCTTGACCACCTGGCCCTGGCCCGCGGCCTCGCCGACGTAGAACGGGTTCTTGGCGAAGGCGCGGAAGACGTCCAGATGGTCGTCGTAGAGATCCCTCGGCCCGGCCGCCATCACCGCGATGGATCCGGCGATGGCGCCGCGCCGCCCGCCGGAAACCGGCGCGTCCATATAGGTGATCTCCGCATCAGCCAGGATCGCGTCGATCTCCTGGGCGGCCCGGGTGCCGATGGTCGAGAGATCGACCACCACCGAGGTCCGGCGGTCGTTGACCTGAACGATCTCCTTGGCGACGGCGGTGCAGACGGGTCCGTCGGGCAAGGACAGGAACACCGTGTCGGCTTTGGCCAGCACGGCGGCCAGGCTGTCTTCGGCGGTGGCCTTTTCATGGGCCCGCTCGGCCGTGCCGGCGGCGTCGTAGACATGCAGGGGCAGGCCGGCCTCGGCGATGTTGTCGGCCATGGGGCCGCCCATCTGGCCCAGGCCGACGAATCCGTAGGTGCGTTGATCAGACATTTGTTTCCGCGTCCCCATGCGCGTTCTGCAGATCGTGCTTGGCGTCGATCGTCGAGATGTCGATGCCTTCGGCGTCGAACACTTCGCGGGCCAGTCGGAAGGCTTCGATCCCCGCCGGGATGCCGCAATAGATGGCGATCTGCGTGCAGACCTCGCGCAGGTCGGCGACCGAAAGGCCGTTGGTGATGGCGCCCCGGAAATGCAGTTTGAATTCATGCGGCCGGTTCAGCGCGGCCAGCATGCCAAGGTTCAGGATCGAGCGTTCGCGTTTCGACAGGATTCCGCGACCCCAACTGCCACCCCAGCAGTATTCGGTGACGAATTCCTGAAACTCGCGATTGAAATCGTCGGCGCCGCCCATGGATTTGTCGACATAAGCATCGCCCAAGACCTCGCGGCGGTACTTCATCCCCATGTCGTGCATTTTCGAATTGGATGCCAATGTCTGGCCCTCCCATCGGTCGTTGGCGTTTTTGGCTGGTTTGAAAGATTGTGCCGAGGCCTATAGCAGATCGACCTTGATAACGATATCCGTTTGTGGTTTATGCGCCGTCCAAATCACGGAAATTGAATGCAGAAAGTCGGCCTGACTATCCGTTGACATCGGCCGGGGCGGCTTCTACGTTTCACTCTTAACAAGGGACGAAGTTATCAAGACCGCCAAACAAGCGATCAACGCCCGATAAATTTTAAAGAGACAATGGGAAGGAAATACTTCGGTGGGGGCACTCCTAGAGATTGATAATCTCCAGACGCATTTCTTTACGTCTGGGGGCACGGTCAAGGCTGTCGATGGCGTCTCATATGACGTCAACGCCGGCGAAACGGTTGCGGTTGTGGGGGAGTCCGGTTCGGGCAAGTCCGTTACGGCGCTCAGCATCCTCCGCTTGATTCCGAAACCGCCCGGAGAGATCGTCGGCGGCGAAATCCGGTTCCAAGGCAAGAATCTGGCGTTTTGCTCGGAAGAAGAGATCAGGGATATCCGCGGCAAGGATATCTCGATGATCTTCCAGGAACCGATGACGTCGCTCAATCCGGTGCTGTCGATCGGCATGCAGTTGACCGAGCCGATGTTGGCCCACCTGCCCGGCATGACCGAGGAAGCGGCGAAGGAAAAGGCCGTCAAGCTTCTGGAAATGGTCGGCATCAACGAGCCGCGCCGGCGGATCGATCAGTATCCGCACCATTTGTCCGGCGGCATGCGCCAGCGCGTGATGATCGCCATGTCGCTGGCCTGCGAGCCGAAGTTGATCATCGCCGACGAGCCGACCACGGCGCTTGACGTGACGATCCAGGCGCAAATTCTGGAACTGATGAAGAACCTGACCCGGGAAATGGGCGTGGCGATGATCATCATCACCCACAACCTGGGTGTGGTCGCCCGCTACGCGGACCGGGTCAACGTGATGTATGCCGGGCGGATCGTCGAAACCGGCAAGGCGGCGGACATTTATCACCGGCCGCGCCATCCCTATACCCTGGCCCTGCTGAAGTCGGTGCCGCGCATGGACCAGCCGCGCCAGGAAAAGCTGGACCCTGTCGAAGGCCAGCCGCCCGACCTGACGCGCCTGGACGGCGGGTGCTCGTTCCGGCCGCGGTGCAAGTTCGCTGAGGACCGTTGCGCGAAATCCTTCCCCGAGTTGGAAGAGATGGGCGAAGATCACTACAGCGCCTGCTTCCGCTCCAAGGAAGCCCTGTCGGAGATCGAACTATGAGCGAAGCACAAGCAAACGCCGGCGCAAGCTTCGGTGCGCATCACCGGGGCGAGGTCTCTGACGAGGTCTTGATCACCGTCAAGCAGTTGAAGATGCACTTTCCGATCACCG
This sequence comes from Rhodospirillales bacterium, assembly GCA_028282185.1. Lineage (GTDB taxonomy): Bacteria > Pseudomonadota > Alphaproteobacteria > Rhodospirillales > Casp-alpha2 > UBA1479. The sequence continues at coordinate 7,789 of JANQIJ010000052.1, read as the reverse complement.
AAGGCGTGATCATTCCGCGTAAGATCGCCGACGTAAAGGCGGTCGACGGCATCGATTTCTATATCCGCAAGGGCGAGACCCTGGGTCTGGTGGGGGAATCCGGCTGCGGCAAGACCACCACCGGTCGCTGCATTCTGCGGCTCGAAGACCCGACCAGCGGAGAGATCCTGTATGACGGCAAGGACTTGGTTCAACTGGGCCACAAGCAACTGGTCGATGTCCGCAAGAAGATCCAGGTGATCTTCCAGGACCCGTTTTCGTCGCTCAACCCGCGGATGAAGATCGGTGAAATCATCGGTGAGCCGCTGCGCGTCCATGGGATCATCCCGGACGAAGCCAAACGCCGGGAACGGATTGGCTATCTGTTGGGGCGCTGCGGCCTGCATCCGGACTTCGCCGATCGTTACCCGCACGAAATGTCGGGCGGTCAGCGCCAGCGCGTCGGCATCGCCCGGGCGCTCGCCATGGAGCCGGAATTCATCATCTGCGACGAGGCCGTGTCGGCGCTCGACGTGTCGATCCAGGCCCAGGTGATCAACCTGTTGGAGGAATTGCGCGACGAGTTCAAGCTGACTTACCTGTTCATTTCCCATGATCTGAGCGTGGTCCGGCACATTTGCCACCGGGTCGCGGTGATGTATCTGGGGCATATGGTGGAATTGGCCGACTGTGACGAGTTGTTCGACTATCCCAAGCACCCCTATTCACAGGCGCTGTTGAACGCGGTGCCAATTCCCGATCCGGAGTTGGAGCAGACCCGCGAACATCAGATCATCAAAGGGGAAATTCCCAGTCCGATCAATCCGCCGTCTGGCTGTGTTTTTCACCCGCGCTGTCCATTAGCTGTGGACTCTTGCAGTAAAAACAATCCAGACTTCAGAGAAGTGCGAGAAGGCCACTGGGTGGCCTGCACAGAAGTGTGATCTCCCCCTTTTCCAGGGAGGACACAAGAACTGGGGCTCTCAACGAACTGGGCGCCCCAAACCATAATTGGGTAAGGAGACTTCACATGAGTAAGTACGCACGTTTCGCGTTGGCTCTCGCGGTGGGTGCAGGCCTGTCGCTTGCGTCGACCGGACCGGCAGATGCGGAGACGCCGAAGAGAGGTGGCGTTCTCAACTTCGTCGTCGGTTCCAAGATCCCGTCCTACGACGGGCATATCGAAGGGACCTTCGGCATGATCCACCCGATCCGGCCGTTCTATTCCAGCCTGATCCGGATCAACCCGCAAAATCCGCAGTCGTCGACCGACTTCCATTGCGACCTTTGCGTCGGTGAGGTGCCGAAGGGCGAAGAAGGCGGGACTTTGTTCAAGTTCAAGATCCGCGACGACGTCAAGTTTCACGACGGCACGCCGCTGACGGCCGCCGACATCAAAGCCACGTTGGACAAGATCGTTTTCCCGCCGAAGGGTGTCCCGTCCGCGCGGAAAGCCTTCTTCAAGGCGGTCGAGAGCATCGAAGCGCCGTCGCCCACCGACTTGGTCATCAAGCTCAAGTTCGCGACCGGTTCCTTCATTCCGGCGCTCGCCATGCCGTTCAACTTCGTCTATTCGAAGAAGGACTTGGACGAGCACGGTTATTCCTGGCACCGCACCAACATCAACGGATCGGGCGCCTTCAAGTTCAAGGAACACGTCAAGGGTTCGCACGTCTCCGGCGTGCGCTATGAAGACTACCACTTCAAAGGCCAGCCCTATCTGGATGGCTTCAAAGCCATTTCCGCGCCGAAGCTGGCGGTTCGGGTTCAGGCCATTCGCGGTGACCGCGCGGCCATCGAATTCCGCGGTTTCCCGCCGAAGCAGCGCGATGACCTGGTCAAGGCGCTGGGCGACGACATCACGGTTCAGGAATCCGACTGGAACTGCGTCCTCATGGCGACGCCGAACCAGGAACGGGCCAACTTCCAGGACCCGCGGGTCCGTCAGGCGCTGACCCTGGCCATCGACCGGTGGGGCGGCTCGCAGCACCTGTCGCGGATCGCCATCGTGAAGACCGTTGGCGGCGTCGTGTTCCCGAACCACCCGCTGGCCGCGACCAAGGCAGAGTTGGTGGCGCTCAACGGCTATGGCACGGACCTCAAGGCGTCCCGCGCCAAGGCCAAAGAGTTGCTGGCGGCCGCCGGCAAGTCGGGCATGGAGTTCGAATTCAACAACCGCGGCGTCGACCAGCCGTACAAGGTTGTCGGCACCTGGCTGATTGGCCAGTGGCGCCAGGTCGGCCTGAAGGTCAAGCAGCGGGTTCAGCCGTCGCCGCCCTTCTATGCCACCCTGCGTAAGAAGAAGGACTTCGACGTTTCCATCGACTTCAACTGCCAGTCGATCATCAACCCGATCGCTGATATCTCCAAGTTCCTCGGCTCCGCCGGCAACAACTACGGCAACTACCTCGACCAGGAACTGGAAGACCTGTACAACACTCTGCTTCAGACCGGCGACGAGAAGAAGCAGCGTGAAATCATCCGTGTCTTCGAGAAGCGGGCGCTGAGCGATCAGGCCCACGCCGCGATCACGCTGTGGTGGTACAAGATCAACCCGCACCGTTCCTATGTGAAGGGCTGGAAGATCGCGCCGAGCCACTACCTGAACCAGCATTTGGATCAGGTCTGGATCGACAAGTAAGCCACTGCTTTTCGAAGCAGGCGAGGATTGAGTGACCCCGTCCGTTGCCCTTAGGCGGCGGACGGGGGTCACGCCTTCGCAAGACGTGTATTCAATTTGTCTGATATTTCATTTGTCTGATTGACGAGGTGGCCGACCTTCGGGTGATCGTTCAACCGCACCATTGACCGGCCGAACAACAAATAGACTCAGTAATTAGCGAACCAAACGAACGGAACAGGCGAAGACATCCAAAATGGGCAAATATATTCTCAAGCGAATGCTGTTGATGGTGCCGACACTTTTTGGTGCGGCGGTCTTGATCTTCTTCCTTCTGCGTTTGGTCCCGGGCGACGTCTGCGAGGTCCGTCTGGCGGGCGCCGGCCTGTATGCCGACCCCGAGGCGATCGCCATTTGTCGCGAAAACCTGGGGCTCAACAAGCCATTGATGGCGCAGTTCTTCGACTTCGTCTGGGGGTATTTCATTTTTGACCTTGGCGTTTCCATGTGGACCGGCGCCTCGGTCGTCCACGAAATCGAAATCCGTTTCCAGCTGTCCCTGCAGGTTGCCATCATGGCCACCTTCGTCGCGACGGTGATCTCGATCCCGCTGGGCATCATCTCGGCCGTCAACCAGAACACCTGGCTTGACTATTGTGTGCGGGGCTTCGCCATTGCCGGGATCGCCATACCGTCTTTCTGGTTGGGCCTGATCATCATTCTGGGTTTGCTGATCATTACGCAGGCCATAACCGGATCCCCATGGATGCCGCCGATCGACTACAAACCCATCTGGGAAGATCCGGTCTACAACCTGTCGCAATTGATATGGCCGGCCGTGGCGACGGGGTATCGATATTCCGCCGTGGCGGTGCGAATGACACGATCGGCGATGCTTGAGGTTCTGCGTGAAGACTACGTGCGCACCGCGCGGGCCAAAGGCATGATCGAGAAGGTTGTGATCAACCGCCATGCCTTGAAAAACGCGTTGCTTCCTGTGGTCACGATTTTGGCCCTGGAGTTCGCCTTCTTGATGGGCGGTCTGGTGGTGACCGAGCAGGTCTTCAACCTCAACGGATTGGGCAAGCTGTTCGTCGACGCGGTCGGCAACCAGGACTTCAATCTGACCCAAAACTTGGTGATGTTGGTGGTCTTGATCTTCGTGCTGACGAACCTTGTCACGGATGTGGCCTACGCCTGGCTCGATCCGCGCATTCGGTATTCGTAAGGGGGCGGCGAAATGGTTACACCTTCTGAAATTCAAGTCGAAGCCGAGTTCGAGGAAGTTGCCGCGAAGAAGCCCTGGGGCCAAGTCTGCAAGGATTTGATGCGCAAACAGCCCTTGGGGACGTTCGGGCTTGCCATCGTCCTGGTGATGATCGTGACGGCGATTTTCGCCGACTACATCGCGCCGCACGATCCCATCCAAGAAGATTTCAGCGCCATGTTCGCCGAGCCGGGGCACGAAAGTTACCCCCTCGGCACCGATGAGTTCGGCCGTGATATCCTGTCGCGTCTGGTCCATGGTTCGCGCACGGCCCTGATGGTCGGTTTTATCTGTGCCATCGTCGGGGCGACGCTGGGCATGGTTATCGGCGTGGCCAGCGCCTTTTTCGGCGGTCTGTTCGATCTGCTGCTGCAGCGCGTCCTGGACGTTTTCATGGCCTTTCCGCTGATCATCCTGGCGCTGGCCGTGGTCGCGACATTGGGACCGGGCATCCAAAACGTGATGATCGCGATCATCATACCGTTCGTGCCGCAATGCGCCCGCGTGGTCAGATCGAACGCCTTGGCGATCCGGGAAATTCCCTATGTCGACGCGGCCCGGGCGTTGGGCTTTTCCAATTCGCGGATCATCCTGCGTCATATGGTGCCCAACGTCATGGCGCCTTACTTGATCATGCTGACCACGTTCCTCGGTCAGGCGATCCTGCTCGAGGCGTCGTTGTCCTTCCTTGGCCTGGGTGTTCAGGACCCGATCCCGGCTTGGGGGTTGATGCTGACCAACGCGTCCGAGTTCTTTGAAGGCTCGCCCTGGTTGGCGATCTATCCGGGCGTCGCGATCTCGCTCAGCGTGTTCGGCTTCAACCTGTTCGGAGATGCCGTTCGCGATACGCTGGATCCGAAACTGCGCTCGCGCTAATGCAATATCAGATTTGAGGAAAGGCGGCTTTTCGGCCGCCTTTTCTTGCGCCCAAACGCGGTGGTTCGCAACTCATCGCAATAAAAATCAAAAAGGAACGTCATGGTTACGGAAACTGAAGCCGAGGTCGAAGCCAAGTTTGAGGAAGTCGCCAAACGGAAGTCCTTTCTCAGCACCTGCCGCGAGCTGATCCGCAAGCAGCCGCTTGGCGCCTTTGGCTTAGGGCTCGTTCTGATCCTCGTGTTCACGGCCGTGTTCGCCGATTTCCTGGCGCCCCACGATCCGGTGCAGGAGAACTTCGATGCCATGTTCCTGCCGCCGGGGGACCCGACGTATATCCTGGGCACGGACGAGTTCGGCCGCGATATCCTGTCGCGCCTGATCTATGGCTCGCGCACGGCCTTGATGGTCGGTTTGATCTGCGCCTTTACAGGGGCCACCATCGGTTTGATCATTGGCGTTGCCAGCGCCTATTTCGGTGGCCTGTTCGATCTGATCTGGCAGCGCATCCTGGACGTGTTCCTGGCCTTCCCATTGATCGTTCTGGCGCTGGCCGTGGTCGCGACCCTGGGACCGGGCATCCAGAACGTGATGATCGCCATCATCTTCGTCAAGGTGCCCATCTGCGCCCGTATTGTGCGCGCCAACGCTTTGGCGATCCGCGAAATTCCCTATGTCGACGCGGCCCGGGCGCTGGGCTATTCCGACGCGCGGATCATTCTCCGCCACATGGTGCCGAACGTGATGGCGCCCTACTTGATCATGCTGACGGCCTTCCTGGGCGAGGCGATTTTGCTTGAAGCCTCGCTCTCGTTCCTGGGCCTGGGGGTACAGGATCCGACGCCGGCATGGGGTCTGATGCTGACCAACGCCGCCGAATTCTTTGAAGGTTCGCCCTGGCTGGCGATCTATCCGGGCCTGGCCATTTCCTTGGCCTTGTTCGGCTTCAATCTGTTCGGTGACGCGGTCCGGGATACCTTGGATCCGAAATTGCGGAGCCGCTGATTACGCGGGGGCCGTGGCGCCGCACGGAGGACGGGCCGTTGACCAAACGCATCGCCATCCTGGGGTTCCTTTTGGAAAGCAACGCCTTCGCGCCGGTTGCGACGGAAGACAGCTTTCGTCAACGCTGTCTGAAACGGGGCCGGGAGATCCTCGATGAACTGGCCCGTCCCAACCCGGGCCTGCCGCCGGAAGTCAATGCCTTCTGCCAGCAGATGGAGAAACTGCGGCCCGACGCTTGGGAACTGGTCCCCATCCTGATCGCCGATAGCGAACCGAACGGGGCGGTGGATCAGGGTTTTTTCGAAGCGACGGTGGAAGAAATTTGCCGGCGTCTGGATGATGCCGGCCCACTCGACGGTGTCTACGTGGTCAGCCATGGGGCCATGCGCGCGGTGGATGAGGTGGATCCCGACGGTTTCCTCTATGGCCGTATTCGCGATATCGTCGGCATCGATATTCCGTTGATTGCGACATTGGACCTGCATGCCAACGTCTCCCAGGCGATGGTCGATCACGCCGATCTGCTGATCGCCTATCTGACCAACCCGCATGTCGATCAGCGTGAACGGGCGACGGAAGCGGCCCGCGCCATGGATGAAATGTTCGCCGGGATGCGACCGGCTGCGGCCCATGTAAAGGTTCCCATCGCCGCGCCGTCGGTCGTGCTGTTGACGGCGCAAGGCCCCTACGCCGACATCATCGAGGCCGGGCAGACGGCGCAGGCGGCCAGCGACGGCGCGATCCTGAACGTCTCGACCCTCGCCGGCTTCATTTATTCGGACAGTCCGAAATGCGGCATGTCCGTGATCGTCACCGCGCGTGACGACGAACAGGCGGCCAAGGCCCTGGCGGGGGAATTGGCGGACCAGTTATGGGCCGATCATGAGCGTTATCAAAAACAACTGACGCCCTTGGCGGAAGCGGTTGCCATGGCGGTGGCCAACGGCGCGGACGAGAGCCGCCCGGCGCAAATCCTGGCCGACGTGGCGGATAATCCCGGCGGCGGCGGCACTGGCAGCACGGCGTATCTGCTGCAAGCGCTGCACGAGGCGGACGCCCAGGGCGTTGTGATGGGCGTTCTGATCGATGCCGCCCTGGCTCATGACGCCCATGCGGCCGGGGAGGGAGCCTCGTTTGCCGCGCGTCTCAACCGCGCGCCCAGGACTGATTTCGAGCATCCCTTCGAAGCGCAGGCCAGGGTCCTGAAGCTAACGGACGGATCCTTCGTCGGGCGTCGCGGCATCCTGCGCGGGCGGGCGCTCAGCGTCGGGCCGGCGGCGCTGCTCGAAATCGGCGGCATCCGTGTTGCCGTCGGCAGCAACCGGAAGCAATGTGCCGATCCGGCGATGCTGGAAATGTTCGGGATCGATATCGCCCGGGCCCGGACCGTCGTGGTCAAAAGCCGGGGCCATTTCCGCGCAGGCTTCGATGAGTACTTTCAGCCCGAGAACATCATCGAAGTCGACTGTCCGGGACTGACTTCGCCCGTTTTCCAGAACTTCGCCTGGTCGGGTCTGCCACGCCCCGTGTTCCCACTGGATCAGGAAACCACCTGGACTTTGCCCGGCGGATGACAGCCTGGTGGCGGCGCGTTATGCTGGCGACCGTGATCACATAGAAGGCCATCGATGACCCGTTTCGCCGCCGTGCTGGCCGTGCTTTGCCCGGTTTCCCTATCGGTTGCCGCCGAACCGGCGCGGACGCAGGCCGAAATCGACCGGGATATCCGCGACTACATCGCCGCGATCACCCGGGCTGCGGACGAGAACCAGCATTCCTGCCTCGCCGATAAATGGGAGACGGATGAAGAACTGAACGCCGACAGCGGCGTCACGCAGGAAGACGTCGACCGCCTGCTCGACCCGCCCCAATCATGACCGCCGGCGCGCGCCCCGAACGCAGGGGCCGACGCCGTTTCGGTGCCTCCTTCTTGCCACCCAACCGCCAGACCAAAGAGACCCGCCATGGCTGTCCATCGATCCTATATGTTCGCCCCGGGAAACCACCCGCGCCGGGTCGAAAAGGTCTTTACCCTCGACTGC
>JANQIJ010000040.1 GCA_028282185.1 Rhodospirillales bacterium | reverse complement strand
AATCGGCGGCGACGTGATAGACCGCACGGCACCCGGCCACCGCCGGCGCCAGGGTTTCGGGCGCCAGTAGGTCGCCTTCGACAACGTCGACGTCCAGGCCGTCGATGTTGCGGCGGTCGCTGGTCGGTCGCATCAGGACACGCACCGCCTCGCCCGCCGCCAACAATTGGCGAACCACCGCAGCACCGACGAAGCCGCTTGCTCCCGTAACCAAATTCATGCCCAGTCCGACACATTTCCGTAACAACGCCGCGCATCGTATAGCCGCGCGGCGTCAGAAAAGACCAGCGAAATAATCTATGTTGTCTGGCCGCACCCGACGCCCTCAGGCCTTTCATTTCGCGGGAAAGACCCTATGTTTCTGATTTGGGTCGGCATAATCGGCCGATCGCGAACGGCGAGACCGCGCATTTCTGCTTTGCCCGGTGTCGCGGCGGAGTTAAAAGGACGCCATGTCTAAACAACTGACCATCCTGCTGGCCAGCCCCAGAGGTTTTTGCGCCGGCGTCGAACGCGCTATCGAAATCGTCGAACGGGCGCTGGAAATTCATGGCCCACCGGTCTATGTGCGGCATGAAATCGTCCACAACAAACGGGTCGTCGAAACGCTGCGCGCCAAGGGCGCGGTGTTTGTCGAAGAAGTCGATGACGTGCCCCACGGTGCGGTCACCATCTTTTCCGCCCACGGCGTCGCCGAAAAGGTCGAAATCGAGGCCAACGATCGCGGCCTGCCGGTGATCGACGCGACCTGCCCGTTGGTCTCCAAGGTCCATAAGGAAGGCCAGAACCACGCCGACAAGGGGCGCGAGGTGATCCTCATCGGACATGAGGGCCACCCCGAGGTCGAGGGCACGCAGGGCCGCATTCCCGGCGGGGTGTTGTTGGTCGAAAAACCGGAAGACGTCGCCGGTCTGACGGTCAAAGACCCGAATGCCCTCGCCTATGTGACGCAAACGACGCTCAGCGTCGATGAAACGCGGGATACGATCGACGCCTTGAAGTCCCGATTCCCGGCGATCGTCGGCCCCGACGTCAAGGACATCTGCTACGCTACGCAGAACCGGCAGCAGGCCGTGCGCGACATGCGTGACAAGATTGACCTGCTGTTGGTCGTCGGCGCCAAGAACTCATCCAATTCCAACCGGCTGCGCGAGATCGGCGCCGAGATCGGTGTGCCCAGCTATCTGATCGACGATGCAAACGCGCTGAAGAGCGAATGGCTTGACGGCGTTTCCACCGTCGGCGTGACCGCCGGCGCCTCGGCACCGGAGGAACTGGTCCAAGAATTGATCAAGCGGCTTGGCGATTTCGGCGAAACCCGGGTCAAATCCCTGGATGGCGTCGAGGAAAACATCGTCTTCAAGCTGCCCAAGGAACTGAAGGGCCTGACCGCGCGCGACAACGCCGCGGCCGGCACCTAAGGACGGAAATCGAACCATGGCGGTCCCTCTGATCCAACAGCTTCGCGTCGGCGCCTATATCATGGGCAAGAAGTTTGCCGGGGTGGAACGCTATCCCTTGGTGCTGATGCTGGAACCCCTGTTCCGCTGCAACCTGGCCTGCCCGGGCTGCGGCAAGATCGATTACGAAGACGATATCCTCAACAAGCGCTTGAGCGTCGAGGACTGTCTTCAAGCCGTCGATGAATGCGGCGCACCGATCGTTTCGATCCCCGGTGGCGAGCCGTTGATCCACAAGGACATCAAAGCCATCGTCGAGGGCATCGTCACCCGCAAGAAGTTCGTCTACTTGTGCACCAATGCGCTGCTGCTTGAGAAAAAGCTCGATCAGTTCACGCCGACGCCTTACCTGACGTTCTCGGTTCACCTGGACGGCATGGAAGATCATCACGACAAGGCGGTGGATCAGCCGGGGACCTTCAAGCGCGCCGTGTCGGCGATCCGCGCGGCCAAGCGGCGCGGCTTCCGGGTCAACGTCAATTGCACCCTGTTCGATCAGATGACGGCGGACGAAGCGGCCGAGTTCTTCGATTTCTGCACCCATGACCTGGGCGTGGAGGGGATTACCGTATCACCCGGATACGCCTACGAACGGGCGCCGGACCAGGAACATTTCCTGACCCGGAAGAAGACCAAGCAACTGTTCCGCGACGTCTTCAAGAAACCGGGGTCGAAGAAATGGCGGTTCAGCCAGTCGACCCTGTTCCTGGACTTCCTGGCCGGAAACCAGGAATACAAATGCACGCCGTGGGGCAACCCGACGCGCAACGTGTTCGGCTGGCAACGACCCTGCTACCTGCTGGGCGAAGGCTATACCGACAGCTTCCAGTCCCTGATGGAAGAGACCGAATGGGACAAATACGGCACCGGCAATTACGAGAAATGCGCCGACTGCATGGTCCATTGCGGCTATGAGCCGACGGCGGTGACCGACACGGTGTCCCATCCGCTGAAGGCGCTGGGCGTGTTCCTGAAGGGCGTCAACACCGACGGCGAGATGGCGCCGGAAATCCCGCTCGATCATCAGCGCCCGGCCGAATTCGTGTTCGATGGCCTGGTCAAGACCCTAAGCCAGCAGATCGCCGAAAAGGAAGCGGCCGGGAAAGCTGCGAAGGCGGAAAAGGCCGACGCGGCTTAAACGACCCCGTTATCACGGCCTCGGCTTCGCGGATGCGACATTGTCGATGATGAAATCGACGATCTCCTCGACCGGCCAGGCAACGGAAACGACCAAGGCGTCCTTGGGCTCCTCCAGCACCTGGAACTGATCCGACAGCAGATGGGCAGGCATGAAATGGCCCCCTCGTGCTTTCAATCGAGGCGCGATCTGCTCGATTGTGCCCTTCAAATAGACAAGCCGATATGGAACCTTGGCGAGCCTGCGGCGATAGGTTTCCCTGAGCGCTGAACAAGCAACCACGATTGGACGGTCACCCGGCCATCGCCGAACCGCTTCGAGGATCCGGTCGAGCCACGGCTCACGGTCCGCGTCCGTCAAAGGCAGGCCCGCGGTCATCTTTTCGATGTTCTTCGCTGGGTGGAAATCATCGCCATCAAGAAAATGCCCGGGCAAGCGTGCCGCGACACGTTTTCCCACGGTGGTCTTCCCCGACCCTGCAACGCCCATTATCAGTATCCAACTTGGATCGGTCATGGCTGGCCGGCGGTGCCTTTCCAGGCGACGGAGATAGGCTTTCCCGTCCGTTTGTCTTGCAGTCCGTGCCGTCCGAAGTAATCACGCTGCAACTGTAGGAGCGCCGTCGGCAAAGGGGCGCGCAAGCGCGATTCGAGGTAGGCCAGCGCGGAAGAAAACCCCGGGCAGGGAATGCCCGCGGCGGTGCTCTTCGCAACCGTCTCCCGCATTGCGGCCAGGGATTGTTCCGCCGCCGTTCGAACAGGCTCCCAACTCAGCATGTTCTCGGGCGTTGCTTCGCTTTCTGCGCTATGCCACAGAAAGTCCACCATCTGCCCTTTTAGGATACAGCCCCCCCGCCATATGCGGAGAATTTCCCTCTGATCCACAGGATGCCCCAGGGACGCTTCGCAAGTATCGAAAATGCTAAGCCCCTGTGCAAAGGTGCTAATCAACGCGCATGTCATGGCGTCAGGCAGCATCGCGCGGACACCATCCAGCCGCGCAGGGTCTCCAGCGGACTGCGACCAGGGCAAAACACCTCGATCCGGCGACGCGGAAAGAAGTCGATACATCACCGCCTCGGCGATCGTCGGAACGGCGACGCCTTGGTCGAGCGCCGCAATCAGGCTCCATCGCCCGGTACCCTTCTGTCCGACTGCGTCCGCGACAACATCGATAAGGGGCGTAGCCTCGCCGGGAACAGGTTCGGCGACAACCGCGGCCGTGATTTCGGTCAGATAACCCGCCGTCAAACCATTGTTCATTTCAGCGATTACCTCGGCCAGGCGCCTCTGATCCTGGCCAAAACAGCGTTTCAGGATCTCGAACATCTCCATGAGCAAATGCATAACAGCGTATTCGATGCCGTTATGGACCATCTTCACAAAGTGGCCCGCGCCGTCCTGGCCGACATGACCGCCACAAGGCGTTCCGTCCGCTTTCGCGGCGATGGCTTCGAAAGCGTCGCGGAAGCCCTGCCAAGACTCCGTGCTTCCACCTGCCATGATCGACGGTCCTTCTTTCGCACCGTCCGGCCCCCCGGAAACGCCGACGCCAAGATAGCCGACATCCCCGGCGTCGAGCAGTTGCCCGCGCCGCGCCGTGTCCAGGAAATGGGAATTGCCGCAATCCGCGACGATGTCGCCGGGCGACAAGAACGGCAATATCTGCTCGATGACGGCGTCCACGGGCGGGCCGCCGCGGATCGACAGGATCATCCGACGCGGCGGCTCGACGGCCGCGGCGAGGTCTGCGAGAGATCGATGCAAACTGATCCCGGCGACTTCGTCACGCACACTGCCTTCCATGGTCGCGGAAAAGTCCCGGTCCCAGGCGGCGACGGAAAATCCGTTCCTCAAGAGGTTTTCCGCCAGTCCGGTCCCCATGGGACCCAAGCCGATCAATCCGATGCTGCGTTCCGTCATGTTCAACTCGTTCACACTGGCACCGCGCTTATCCGGCGAACGTGGGCAGGGGCAGGCCATGCACGCCAACGTCAACCGCGAACAATGATCCAGAAAGTGGAAACTGTTTCAGCCGGCCGGGGGCCAACCCCCAGCGGGCGGTTGTCACGTAAAGCGTGCGATAATCGGGCCCGCCGAAGGTACAGCTGGTGACGTGGGGCACCGGGATTTCAACAATTCCGTCCACCTTTCCGTCGGCAGTGAAGCGGGTTATGCGCCCACCCCCCCAGTGAGCACACCAAACCCCACCGTCCGCATCGACCGTCAAACCGTCCGGATAGCCGTCCGCTTCCATCAGTCTGGCAAACACGGACGCGTCTCCGACCGAACCATCGGCGGGATCGTATGGAAAGGACAGAATCCGGCGCGAAACACTGTCGGAGAAGTACAACGTCCGGCCATCCCGGCTGAATACCGGACCGTTGCAAATCACATACCCGCCGAACAAGACCGTCACCTTACCCTCGGGATCCAGCCGATAGACCGTTCCGCTTGGAGCCGTCTCCAGGTCGTCCATGCTCCCGGCGACGAAACTGCCGGACGGGTCCACTGAACCGTCATTGAACCGGTTGTTGGGAAGATGCGATTCCGGATCGGCGATGGCGGTAAGGTTGCCCGTCACGGGGTCGAGAAAACAAAAACCGCAACGTGCCGCCGCAACCAGCCCGCCCCCGGACCGAGGCGCCACGGCACCGACTTCGGTCGACAGCTGGACTTTCGTGCTCTTCCCCCGCGCCGGAGACAAGGCATGCAGGTACTTTCCTTTGATATCCAGCCAATAAAGCGTCTCGGTTGGACCATCCCAAACCGGTCCCTCACCGAGCAGGGCGTCGGCCTTCACGGTTACATTGACGCCGTCGTGTTGTCCGCTCGCCATCACTTGTTGCGCTTTGACCGATCTCGTGGAACGCGCCGATTTCCCATCGATCCACCGGGACGCCGCCTCGGCAACCATACAGACTTCGACCCCTGTTGTAGATACAGACGGCAAAGTCTACCTGCGGTCCAAAAAAGGGCACGCACATGGCCTCCCGTTCGGGTCCGCTGGCCGCCGGGCGGCGGACAACCCGGGCCAACGGTCTTTGCCTATCTCAGGTGTTCGTCCACGGCAGCTTCAGCGAACGCAAGACCGGGGCCGAGGCGGCGGACGACGCGGCCGAGGACCTTCATCGCCCGGGTGCTGCCGCGGCCAAGCCCGATGAGGTGCCCGAGATCGCCCGGATGCCGCGCCAACAACTTCAACAGCTTGATCCCGTCCGTGCCGCCGCCCGGCGTGACGATCTCGTCGGTCCAGTCCGGCAATTGCGTTTCCGCCGTATCGGAAACCGCGCGGATCACGGCGAAGGGCCTGTTCAGGCGTTTCGCCGCCATGCCGACGGCGAAGCTTTCCATGTCGACAGCGATGGCATCTGAATTGGCGCGCAGCACGGCCTTGCGCTTGGGTCCGGGAACGATCATCGGAGAATGGACCATGGTGACGTCCACGCGCGGCCGGAAGTCTTCCAAGGCCGCCGCCAAACGCCCGGTCCAATCGGGGTCACAGGATACCCGGGCGCCGCCCGAGGCGACGATCCGGTTGGGCAGGATCAGCGCCCCGGCCTCCAGGGCCGGGTCCAGTCCGCCGCAAAGCCCGAAGCTCAACGCCGCTTCGGCCCCACCGGCCAGCAAGTGCGCCGCCAGATTCCCCGCGCGATAAGGATCGGCACCGGCGACGGCGATGGCAATGTCACGCTCGGAAGCTAGGTTGGTAAGGCAGTCGGCCTCGCGTTGAACACCGGTGATGATGGCGATGCGGGCCATCCAACGGGCCCGATCAGATGCCGTGCTGGGTGCGTTGCGTGTTGCTGCGCTTCAGGTTGCGGTAGCGCGACAGGCTCCATAGCGGGAAATAGGCGCTGTAACCGTGGTAGGTGAGGTAGAACACCTTGGGGAAACCGACGGCGTTGTAGAGATGTTCCTGCCATTTGCCGCCTTCGCGTGGGTGGTTCAGCAGGTATTCGACCCCCTTCTCCACTTCCGGCGAATCCAGTTCTCCGGCGGCCATCAGGCCCATCAAGGCCCAGGCCGTTTGCGACGGCGTGCTGGCCTTGACCTCGTCTTTCCGCTCGTCCCAATAGCTGGCGCAGTCTTCACCCCAGCCGCCGTCGGCAAGCTGGCGTCGCTTCAGCCATTCGACCGCGCGGCGGACATAAGGCGCGCCCATGTCTTCACCGACGGCGTTCAACGCCGACAGCGCCGACCAGGTCCCATAAACGTAATTGGTGCCCCAACGGCCGAACCAGGACCCGTCGGCTTCCTGCTCGTCCTTGAGGTACTGCACCGCGCGGGCAACCGCCGCATCGTCGCTGTCATAGCCCAACTGCGCCAGCATGCCGAGGCAGCGGGCGCTGACATCCACCGTCGGCGGGTCCAGAAGCGCACCGTGATCGGCAAACGGGATGTGGTTCAGATGTTCGTGCTGATTGTCGGCATCGAAGGCGCCCCAGCCGCCGTTCTCGCTCTGCATGCCGATGATCCATTCGACGCCGCGATCGATGGCCTCCCTGTAGCGGTCCGGATCGGCGCGATGCAGGGCCATGACGACGACGGCGGTGTCGTCCACGTCCGGATAATGGTCGTTCCAATATTGGAAGGCCCAACCGCCGGGGCGGACGTCGGGACGTGTCGCCGCCCAGTCGCCGACGACGTCGGTTATCTGCCGGTCGACCAGCCAATCCGCGGCCTTGTCGAGCACCGCATTGCCCTTGTCCATGCCGCTTTCCTGCAGCGCATGGAGCGCCAACCCCGTGTCCCAAACCGGCGACAGGCAAGGCTGGCAATAGGCTTCGTTTTCACGCTCGACCAACAGTTTGTCGATGGCGCTGCACGCCGTCTTGTAATCCTCGTTGTCGCGGTCATATCCAAGGACTTCGTATGCCATCACGGCGTTGGCCATGGCCGGAAAGATCCCGCCCAAGCCGTCCTCGCCGTTCAGCCGGGTCTTGACGAATTCCATGCATTTGGTGATCGCCTTCTGCTCGAGCCAAGCCGGGATCATCGGCTGCACCAAACGCGCCGCCTTGTCGATCGCCAGGAACACGCTGCCGAGCACATGACCCGTCGGGTTCTCCATGAAATCCGTCTGTTTGAAGGGATCCTGGATGAACAGTTCGCGGATTTGCACGCCACGCGGGTTTTTCGCCTTGGGCTTCAGCGCCGCCAGGACGAACAGCGGGATCATGACCGTGCGCGACCAATAGGAAACCTTGTCGATGTGGAACGGCGCCCAAGTCGGCAGGAACATGGCTTCCGGGCGAATTACCGGCGCAGCGCGCCAGGGAACCTGTTCGAACAAAGCCAGGGCTATTCGGGTAAAGACGTTGGAGCGCGCCGCACCACCCCGGGCCAGAACCGCCGCCCGCGCCTTGGCCATATGCGGCGCATCGGCATCGTCGCCAACCAGTTTGAGCGCATAATAGGCCTTGACCGTGGCGCTGATGTCCAGATCGCCCTGGGGAAACAGCGGCCAGCCGCCATGGTCTTCCTGAATGCGGCGCAGATAGTTGGCGATCTTCTGCTCCAGCGCGTCGTCGGGCCGGCCGAGGAAATGATTCAACAGGATATATTCAGCCGGAATCGTCGCATCGGCCTCAAGCTCGAACGCCCAACTGCCGTCTTCCGCCTGCTCGCCTTCGAGCCAGTTGCGGGCCTCGTCGATCACGGCCTCCAAGCGGCGCTCAAGCGTCGCCGCATCGGCCAAATTCACGGGTTTGGCGGGGGGATCGGTCTCGGAGGTTGATGCGGTCATGTCGGTCTGGTGTTCGCTGCCCGTATGCTGCATTGCACAATCGGTTTGCGTGGCTAGGTGTAAGGCCGTCGCTGTCAAATTGCAACAACAAAGCCGAACCACAATCTTCTTACAGATCAAGGCCATCAAATCAAGAAGTCGTCGAAATGTCCACGGCTCTTGCGGCGGCATTGCCGGAACGTATCGCGCCTTCGATGGTTGCCGGCAGGCCCGTGTCCGTCCAATCACCAGCCAAGAACAGGTTGCCGTAAGCGGTCCGGGTCGGCGGACGCCGCGCGATCTCGGCGGGGGTCTGGCGGATCGTCGCGCGCTTCTCCT
>JANQIJ010000020.1 GCA_028282185.1 Rhodospirillales bacterium | reverse complement strand
GGGGGTCGTTGGCGCCGACCCGGACAATGGGCGTTACGCCGGCAAGGTCGATAACCCGGATCAGGCGCGCCATCTCATTGACGCCGATCGCGGTATGTTCCATGTCGATGGCAAGCCATTCGAACGGCCCCTGTGTCATGATTTCGCAGACTTCTTCCGACGCCAGGCTGATCCAGGATCCGACCGCCAGGGATTTGGCCTTGAGCTTTCGTTTCAACGGTTCAGGCATTGTTCATCCGGCGCGCGTTGGCCCCGCCGTCCCTATACCAGCGGGCCCGCCATTCGGGATCGGCCCGGTAAATGCGCTCGACCAGTTGCATGGTCTTCAGGGCGTCGTCGGACGAGCCATCCGCGATCGACCCGCCGCTGCGGATCGCCAGCGCGAAGTCGGCGATCTCGTCCGCCCAAGACGGGTCCTTATTGTAGCGTGTGACCTGTTCCCGGGGATCGCCCTGGTCCCGCTCGTTGGCCCAGACCACGGTTAGCGTTTCGGCACCATAACTTTTCGATCCGGAGAGAATGCCGCTCAGGATAACCGCGCCTTTGGCCAGGGTGATGTCGAGCTGGAAACGGTGACGCCACTGCGTGGCGCTGGAATGCAGCATGCCGACGACGCCGCCCGGCGTGCGCATCAGGGCATAGGCGTTGTCCTCTACGTCGTGGTGCCAGAACGCGTTGGAAATGAAACTGTGGACTTCTTCAAACTCACCGGCGAACAACCGCATCAGATCGACCATGTGAATACCTTGGTCCAACAAAATGCCGCCGCCGGCGATGGCGCGCTGGGTCCGCCAGGTCGAGGCCTCGCCGAAACTGACGATCTTTGACTTTCCGTAGACGCCCCTCAGGTTGAGAATGGGCCCGAGTTCTCCGCTGCGGACCACGCCCAGGGCGTCACGGACCGAATCATGGTAGCGGTGGTTAAAGCCGTATTTGAGCTTCAGGGAAGGGTGCCGCTTTTCGACACTGATGACACGCTTGATGTCTTCAACCGTTCGCCCGGGCGGTTTTTCGCAAAACACGTGAACGCCTTTTTCAAGACCGGCGATGGTCACGTCGGCGGCGATGTCGTTGGTCATGCAGACGAACAGCGCGTCGAAGTCCTGTTCGAGAAGCTGGTCCGGCGTCTCGAAGTAGGGGGTGCCATCGTCGAAGATCCCCGTGCCGCCGAAGGTTCGGTCGCAGACGGCGACGGTCTTGAGATCCTTGTGACGGTCGATGAAATCGCGCCGGCGTTTGCCGACGACGCCGTAGCCGGCAATGGCGACTCGATGGATTTGTCTGTCTTCGGTCATATCCCCGGTCCCGACGGCTTGCGGTGGAAGTGGAAATTGTAGGTGCTGGCCGCCGGCGTGTTGTCGAAAATCGCAGCCCGGCGTTTCGCCGTGAACGTCAGGCCGGCGTCTTCGACCAGGGCGACGACCCTGTCCCGCTCTGCGCCCCGGGTATCGTCCAATTCTACGGACACCGACTTGAGACGGGGATCGCTCAGGGTCTTTTCGGCGCCTTTGACAATCTGTTCTTCGTTGCCGTCGACGTCGATCTTGATGTGGGTCGGAAATGGCGGCGCATAGGCGTCAATAAAGCGATCGAGGCGCATGCCGATCATCCCCTGTTCGAAGTCCGAGGCGTGAGTCTGACCGGCTTGTTCCAGGGCTTCCCCGAAGCTCGACAAGGCAGCGCCGAAGGCCGTGTCCTGGGCGTGAAACACCCCAAGCTGGTCGTCGTCGGAGAAGGCCAGGCAGTAGGCGGTCACGCGGTGGGCAAGGTCGTTTTCTTCGATATTGCGGTTGAGCAGATAGTAATTGGACGGCAGCGGCTCGAAGGCCAGGACGCGCGCGCCCTTCGCGGCTGCCGCGTAAAGCGTGTAGGCTCCGATGTTGGCGCCGACGTCGTACAGCACGTCCGCCGTGTCTAAACCGTCGAGCCAATCAATGGTTTCGGGCTCTTTGGTCAACAGGGTCTCCGCCCGCCAGCGCGGCAGGTCGCCCAGGCAGTAAAACCGCACCGTGCCGCCGGGTGTGACGATCTCGATCACCGTTTCGTCGTAACCGGCGATCTTCATGCCGACGCGCATCACGCCGAGCAACCGCCGCCGGCCACCCTTTCCCAGCGGCGCCGTCGCCAAGCCGACGGCCCCGGCAAGCATCGACTTTACCAGCCGGCGGGCGCTCACGCGGTCTCCCCGTTCTGGCGCGCCGCCCAAGCGGCGGCGATGCCCGACGTGTCGATGGGGTGGCGCCCGTATCCGACGACCCGGGTCATAGGTCGAGCAGAACCTTCACGTCTTCGGGCGTCATCCAATGATCGTTGGTGTCGCTGGCGTACTGGAAGTCCGCGGCAACGGGACGTCCGCCGGGCCCGCCGAAGGACCGTTTGCTCGGCTCGACCCATAAGGGGGTCGTCGGCTCGATGACGAAACTGTCTTCGAACTCCTTGGTTTGCGGCGCATCCTCGTTGGGCACCAGGACTTCGTGGATCTTCTCGCCGGGGCGGATGCCGACGATCTCAATCTTGCATTCCGGCGCGATGGCCTGGGCCAAGTCGGTGATTCGTAGCGACGGGATCTTGGGCACGAAAATTTCACCGCCGGTCATCCGGGCCAGGCTGTTTTCGACGAAGCGCACCCCCTGGTCCAGGGTGATCCAGAACCGCGTCATGCGTTCGTCGGTGATCGGTAGGACGCCGCTCTGCCGTTTGTCCATGAAGAACGGCACGACGCTGCCCCTGGACCCCATGACGTTGCCGTATCGGACGACGGAAAACCGGGTCGGCGTGCGTCGGCCCAAGTGGTTGGCGGCGATGAACAGCTTGTCGGAACAGAGCTTGGTGGCGCCGTATAGATTGACCGGGTTGACGGCCTTGTCCGTCGACAGGGCGATGACATCCTTGACGCCCCGCTTGATGGCCGCGTTGATGACATTCTCGGCGCCAAGGACATTTGTCTTGATGCATTCGATGGGATTGTATTCGGCGGCCACCACTTGCTTGAGCGCCGCCGCGTGGATCACCGTGTCGACGCCGTCGAGCGCCCCCTCCAGGCGATCATAGTCGCGCACGTCGCCAATGAAGTAGCGCAGATTCTCTGCGTCGACTTTCTGAGCCATCTCGAATTGCTTCAGTTCATCGCGGGAATAGACGATGACGCGTTTGGGGTTCGACGTGGCCAGTATGTGACGCACGAAGCTCTGGCCGAAGGACCCAGTGCCCCCCGTGATCAGTATGGACCGGTCATCCAACGTTGCCATTTGGGCTTCCTTTATCGTTTGTTGTCGTCGTCATGGTCGCTTTTATTCCTCTTCCCGGGCCTCGTCCCCGGCGAACAGGTCCCACGAGAGCGGCGTGCCGCGGGGGATCTCGCCCGCGGCGCGGCGGCCGACCACCTGGTCCAAGTGTTTCGGCGCCAGCCCGTAGCCCGGGCGAATGGACCGAACGTTTTCGCCCGTCATGATCTCACCCGCCGCAATGTCCCGGACGGCGTAGAGCGAACGGCGGAACTGGAGATTGGGCTCGGCGGCGGCCTGACGGCCGAGCCTGACCTCGCCCAGGGCCTGCCAAGCCGTGCGGCAGTCGTCAGCCAGCCGGCGGAACTCATCGGGTTCCAGGGAAAACGCGGCGTCGACACCGCCGTCGGCGCGAGACAAGCAGAAGTGTTTTTCAATAATCGCCGCACCCAGACTCACCGCGGCGACGGCGACCGCCGAGCCCGGGGTATGATCGGACAGTCCAACCACCGTGCCGTGGCGTTCGGCCAAGACCGGGATGGCGCGAAGGTTCGACGCCGTCACCGGCGCCGGATAGGCGCTGACACAATGCAGCAAGGCCAGTCCCGCGCCGCCGCTCTGGCGCGCCGTGGTAATGAGTTCGGCGATTTCATCCTCATCGACCATGCCGGTGGAGGCGATCATCGGCTTGCCCGTGGCGGCCGCCTTGGCCACCAGGGGTAGGTCCATGGCCTCAAAGGACGCGATCTTGTAGGCCGGGCAGTTCTGTTCCTCGAGGAAATCGATCGCCGTTTCGTCGAACGGTGAGCTGAATACAATCAGCCCCCCCGCGCGCGCGCGCGCAAACAGCTCCGGGTGCCAATCCCAAGGTGTATGGGCTTCCTGGTATAGATCATGGAGCGTGCGCCCGTCCCACAGGCCGCCGGAGATCGTGAACCCCGGACCAGCGTGATCGATGGTGATGGTGTCGGCGGTGTAGGTCTGCAGTTTGATGGCGTCGGCGCCGGATTCCGCCGCCTTGTCCACTAGGCGTAGGGCGCGGGCCATGTCGCCATTATGGTTGCCTGACAGCTCGGCGATCAGGAAAGGCGGTTCACCTGCGCCGATGGCTCGACCGTCGATTGAGAATTGGCTCATGGTGCGGCTGTTTCCAACTTCGGCATCATTGATCGCCTTCGTTCCCATTGCCCCCGGCGAAGGCATGTGGCGCCTTACGCGGCCCGCCGCTGGGCGTCCATCTCTCCCGCGATCCGATCGGCGCCCAGGCCGTCGCACAGCCGCGCGGCATTGGCGGATACGGACACGAGAGTCGTTGGCGAACGCCAAACTTCCCGCAAGCTTTCGGCGATGCGTTCGGTGAGCGGGCGGTCGTCGTCGGCAAGGCTGATCACCGCTTCCGCTTGGATCAGCCCCTGAAGGTTCAATTTCTGGTTATCGGCGGCGGCCAGGGTTATCGACGGCAGGCCCAGGCAACAACGCTCCAAGGCCGACCCGCCCCCGGCGCCGATCGCCAGGTCGGCGGCGGCGCCGAGCTCGGCCATCGTCGCGCTTGCGGCGTCGACGTGCAACGTGACCTTTTGGGTCATCGACGCCAGCCGGTCGCGCACCTGGCCCAGGGCCGCCGCCGCCGTTCCGAGGACGACGTCGATGGCGACGGCAAGGCCGCTTTCCGAGATGCCTCTCAGGGCCTGTTCGGTGAGGTTGCCCGGATCGGTCATGCCGAAGGAGACGAGCAACCGTCGGGGCGCGCCTGTCTCGCGACGCCGCGCCAACGAGGCTGACCTGGCGTTGATGAATGCCGGGCGTAAGAGGGCGAACCCGGGGCCCAGCATCAAGCGGCACCGATCAGGCACCCGTGAGGCATAGGCCGCATCGCGGCGTCCCGGTGTGCAATCGATAAGTATATCGCAGTCGTGGCGCCGGTTGGCCAAGTCGTCGATTGCGCAAAGCATTCCGATCCGACCGTGCAAGGCCGCCTCGAAGGCATGGTCCAGGTCGTAATGGTCGAGGACCACGGCGTCCATGGTGGTTGGCAGGCGGTCGAGCAGGACATCGGGCGCGTTGGCCTCTTCAGCTGCAAGGACAATCAGCCGGTTCCCCTCGAAATACTCTTCGCCCAGCATCGTGATCGTTTCCTTGCTCACCGCGAACAGGGTCTTCCAACCGCGACGCCGCAACGCCGTCGCCAAGGCAAGACAGCGGACCACATGGCCGCCGCCGATGCCGGGTGAGGCATCGGCGCGGAAGGCCGCCAGCGGGATGCCCGCGGCGCTCAGGTCACGGCCCTTTGCAGCAGCGCGTCCAGGTGGTCGTCCAGCGCTCGGCGGAGCGTGTTCTGCAGAACTTGACGGGCCGGAGGAACACCGGGACCGACACCGTAATAGAGCCGGCGCATTTCAGCGAAGGCGCCCGGGTCCATGAAATCGCCGTCACGCAGGACCGCCGCCGCCCGCCGAAGGAGCTCGTCCACGGAACGGACCATGACGGGATAGCGGTCATAGTCATGCAGCGACCAATGCCGGTCGCCGTTGGGCAAGGCATCGAACATCAACACCGGAATCCCGGCTGCCAGGCATTGGTCGCAAAGCGAGGTATAGCGCGCGACCACCAAATCGGCCATGGCCGCCAGTTCGTAAGAGCGGTCAAACCGGTCGTATTCGCGGTCGATGAACACATTCTGCAGGCCGCCCAGGCGCGCCCGCCCCCGGGCCATTTGGGGCACGTCCAGCCAAGCGTCGTTCTTGCCCCGGACCACCACGGCGCAATCCGGATGGGCGGCCGCCAAATCGGCGACAGCATCGTAGAACATCAGATTGCTACGCCAATCCGGACCGTAGGTCATGGCGTTGGCAAAGGGATCCTCAAGGCTGTGATAGTCGAGGGCCAGGCAGACCCGGTTAAACCCAGCGAAGCGGCCGACCCGTTCGGACCTGGCCCGTGTTCGGTTGTTGGCGATCTTTTCGACGTGCGGGTCGCCGGTGACGGCGATCTCGCTGACGCAGGCCTGATCATTGGCGCGGACCCGCCCTTCGACAAAGGGGCCGTGGACACAAAGCAGGTCGAACATCGGGACGAATGCCCGGTGAAAGGCGCTCATGAAGCGTTCTTGAACCGTCGCCACCTTGATGCCCATCGCTTGCAGGGCGATGATCCCGACGCGGGGGAACAGGTTGTCCGAATCGATCAACGCCAGACGGGCGCCCCGTAGATCCTGAAACGTCTCGTGGTAGGCACGGCACTGCAGTTCCAAGCGGCCAAGGGTCATTGCCCGGGCCCAGGGCACAGGGCGTCCCAAGGCCCGGCGGAACCAAGCCAATATGGTCGCGGCTTTGTCTTGCGTCGACCTTTGGGCTAGATCGAGGATGGTCACCGAGGCATCCAGCCGCCGGTAATCTTCGACGACCTTTTGGCGAAAGGCCTCCGGCAACAACCAGCCCAATTCCACGTGGTGGATGCGGGATGGGTGAAACGGGCTCTCCGGATCGTCGGCGTAGAATTGGTCCTTGGCGAAGAGCTTTCCGTAGGCCAATCCCATATGCGGGAAGAACAATACGTCGGCCGGCCGGGATGACCGCGCCGAAGCCGACGGATCGCCGGCGCCGGGTAGCGTCTGCCGGGGGGCGGCCACGCGCCGGACCAGCCCTTTCATTGCCCAGGCGAGCCAGACCCAGGCAACCGGGGACAAGGCCGACAGGACGACACCGGCCCATCGCGGAAAACGGTTGCGCACCTGGGTGACCTTGCCGGCGGCGATCAGGGCATCCAGGGGGCCGGGCGCGTGAAAGACCTGTGCACCCGAGCCCTGGTCCTGAAAATACTCGGCCAGGGCGTAAGCCGGGACCACCGGGGACATGCTTCTGACGAGGTGATCGTAGAGCAGGCATCGCGCCTTCTCTGGTTGGTCGGTCAGGCCGGGTGCCCGCCGACACAGGTCGGCCAGATCGGCGGCGCAAATCCCGGTTGTCAGTTGCCTGGCGTAGTCGGCTGCGACGCGCAGGTCGCTGTTCGCCTTGAAGCCTCCATAGGCGTGATAGTCAACCCATTCAAGGCCCAGGCGGCCGAGCCACGCCACCGCCGAGGCGGACCGCAGGGCGCCCAGGGGCTCCAGAAAGATCACCCGGCGTCCCGACATGCGGTACAAAAGGGCGACCGGCAGATTGGCCGGCGTCAGCCGCCGCATCACGACAACCGGCCGGCGGTCGGGCCCGGCACTCATGCGGAAACCCACCTGTGGCGGACATTCCGATTGATCTCGGCCAATTCGGGTCGGGCGTCGATCAGGGCCAGGACGTCGGCCAGGGTGAAGGTCGGGTTCTGTGGGTAGAGGGCATCGAAGACAGCGCGGATCAGG
>JANQIJ010000047.1 GCA_028282185.1 Rhodospirillales bacterium | reverse complement strand
CGGCGGCGCCGGAAGCCCTGCCGACGGTGCCGCTGAGCAAGGATGAGGCGCTGAAAAAGCTGCTGTCGCCGACGCCGGCCAGCCCGGACGCCCGGCCCGAGGGGGCCTATGGTGAGAAGGCACGAACCGACATGGACCGGGCGATCGAAAACGCCGGCGACGGCAAGCAATGACCGGCCCGCTTGATCTGACGAAACAGATGCCCAGATTTACGGTGAAAATCGAACCCAATCGGGGTAAACAGCCGTGATGACTGCCCGCACCGCCGCACCGCCGCAGACCCCGACCGGCCCCGCCGAAGACGATCCCTGGGCCCCGCACCCCTTCACCGGTCGGCACATGGACCGGCTTCAGGAGGAATGCGGTCTATTCGGCATTTTTGGCCATGAGGATGCCGCCGCCCATACGGCGTTGGGCCTCCACGCACTGCAGCACCGGGGTCAGGAATCGGCCGGGATCGTCGCCTATGACGGCGAACAGTTCCATAGCCACCGCGCACTTGGCCTGGTCGGCGACAATTTCAACGACCCGGATCTGATGGCCCGCCTGAAAGGCGACGTAGCCATGGGCCATGTGCGCTATTCCACTTCGGGCGACACGGTGGCGCGGAATATCCAGCCCTTGTTCGCCGAGTTCATGTTCGGCGGATTGGCGGTCGCCCACAACGGCAACCTGACCAACGCCTATCAGGTGCGCCGCGCCCTGGTCGAACGGGGCAATATCTTTCAATCAACCAGCGATACCGAGGTCATCATTCACCTGATGGCAGTCAGCGAGGCGGCCCGTGTCGCCGACCGTTTGACCGAAGCCCTGCGTCAGATCGAAGGCGCCTATTCCCTGGTCGCGATGACACAAAAGAAGCTGATCGGCGTGCGCGATCCCCTGGGCGTTCGGCCGCTGGTCCTGGGACGGCTTGGTGACGCCCATATCCTGGCGTCGGAAACCTGCGCGCTGGACATCATCGGCGCCAAGTTCGTGCGCGATCTGGACCCGGGCGAAGTGATTATCATCGACACGGACGGGATTCACAGTTTTCGGCCGTTCGGCGAATCCAGGGTCCGCCGGTTGTGCATTTTCGAGCATATCTACTTCGCCCGGCCCGACAGCCTGATCGAAGGCCAGAACGTTTACGAGGTGCGCAAACGGATCGGCGAGGAATTGGCACGGGAAGCCGGGGTCGACGCGGACCTGGTCGTCCCGGTGCCTGATTCCGGCGTGCCCTCGGCGATCGGTTTCGCCCAGCAATCGGACATCCCCTTCGAACTGGGGATCATCCGCAACCATTACGTCGGGCGGACGTTCATCGAACCGACCGACAACATCCGCCACCTGGGCGTTCGCTTGAAGCACAACGCCAATGTCTCGGGTCTCAAGGGCAAGAAAGTCGTCCTGGTCGACGATTCCATCGTCCGCGGCACGACCTCGGTCAAGATCGTCGAAATGGTCCGCGATGCCGGCGCCGCCGAAGTCCATATGCGCATCTCCAGCCCGCCGACGACCCATTCCTGCTATTACGGCATCGACACCCCGGAACGCGAAAAGCTGCTTGCCGCGCGCTTCGACATTCAGGGCATGGCCGATCATATCGGGGTCGATAGCCTGGCCTTTATTTCCTGGGACGGGCTGTACCGCGCGGTCGGCGAAACCGGCCGGGATATAGAGGTGCCGAAGTTCTGCGATGCCTGCTTCACCGGCGAATACCCGATCCCCTTGACCGATCGGCAGAACGCAGCCGGCCCGCGCCAATTATCGCTCTTGGAAGAGGGTTGAGCCTTGCCCGGTTCCGGCGGCAGCGGCCCATTGCATGACAGGATCGCCCTGATCACCGGCGCGACCCGGGGAATCGGCCGGGCCGTGGCCCTGGCTTTCGCCGATGCCGGCGCCCAATTGGTTTTGGTCGGCCGGACCACCGGCGCCCTGGAAGAGGTCGATGACGAAGTCCAGAAACGCAGCGGCCGGACGGCGACGCTGGTCCCGCTCGACCTCACCGACGTCGACGCCATCGACCGATTGGGCGCGGCGCTCCACGAACGGCACGGCCGGCTTGACGCCCTGGTCGGCAATGCCGGCATGCTCGGCACGCTCAGTCCTCTCGCCCATACGGACCCCAAGGTCTGGGACCAGGTAATGGCCGTGAACGCAACGGCCAATTGGCGCCTGATCCGCTCCATGGATCCGCTGT
>JANQIJ010000385.1 GCA_028282185.1 Rhodospirillales bacterium | reverse complement strand
TCCGGTGACATCGTCGTGCCCGCGGTCCGCTATGATATCGAAGGCAATTTCGGCGGCGTCGGCCTGGGCGACTGCGGGTCCGGCGAGCGCGCCCCGGTGATGACGCTGGACCAGCTTCCCTTCGGCGACTGCCACTTCATCAAGATCGACGTCGAAGGGATGGAACGACAAGTTCTTGAAGGCGCCGATCAGGTGATCCGGACCCATCGACCGCTGCTTTACGTCGAGAACGACCGCCACGAAAAATCCGAGGCGCTTCTCGAATGTCTGTTCGCACTCGATTACCGCCTCTACTGGCATCATCCGCCGCTCTTCAATCCGGACAACTATTTCGGCAATCCGGAAAACGTCTTCGGCAATATCGTTTCTCGGAACATGCTTTGCGTGCCAGAGGAAAGCGACCTTCGCGTGGACGCCCCCAAGATCACCGACGCAAAGGTAAGATTTTAGGCGCGTATCGGCGCCCGACCGAGGTTAAACAAGGTCATGAAATGGCGTCCGCTATCGTCCGAAAAACCGATCGAAAAAGCCCTTCTTCGGCTTGGGTTTTGTCGCGTCTTCGCCAATGTCGACTGCTGTGTCCGCCTCTTGCGATGACGGAGGCGGCGGACGCCGCCGCGTGGGGGAAAAATCCTCCAAGGCCGTCACGACCTCGGCAATCACATTGCGCCAATCGCCCGGTGCGATTTGGCGAAACAATCGCATGGACGGATACCAGGGACTGTCCGTCCGGCCCAGGAACCAGCGCCAGTCGGGGACGAAAGGCGTCAGGGTCCAGACCGGTTTGCCCAAGGCGCCGGCCAAATGGGCCACCGCCGTGTCGACGGTGACCACCAGGTCCAGGCATTCGATGGCCGCCGCCGTGTCGGCGAAGTCGCCGATCTCCGGCGCCAGGTCGACAACTCCCAGGGGCACCCGCTTTAGGTTTTCCGCCATGTCGTCGCGCGGTATCTGCAACGAATACAGAACGGTGTCCGTGCGATCCAGAAGCGGTGCGAACAGGGCCGGGTCGACCGTTTTCTTCCAGGCGATGGTGTTGGTCGGGCTGCCGGTCCAGGCGATGCCGACCTTGATTTGATCGTCGCCGCCGATGATCGCACGAAAACGGTCGATGTCCGTTTGATCGGCCGCCAGATAGGGGACGTCGGCCGGGATGCTCGCCATGTCCATGCCGAAAGCCCGCATGGAGGACATGGCCGGAATATAGAGATCGAAATCGTTGCGTCCGATCTGTTCATCGCGGATGTCCGGCCCGCCGCCAACCGAGGCGATCAAGCGTTTCACCGCCGGCTTGCAGGGCACGACCACCTTGGCCGCGCGCGCGGCGATCATGGGAATGAAGCGGGCAAACTGGATCGCGTCGCCGAACCCCTGCTCGCCGTAGAACAGAATGCGTTGATCGGGCGCCGGTTGACCGTCCCACATGGGTTGATCGACCGGTGGTAGGGAAATCTTGCCGGTTTGCCAGCGGCTTTCGTATTCCTCCAGCCCCGTCGCCAAATCCCCCTTGAGCATCTTGATCATGGCCGCCGCCAGGCGGGTATCGGCGTGGACCGGGCCGTCCGGTTGCAAAAGGTTCAAGGCCTTCACGTAGATTTCGACAGCGCGGTCATAATCACCGGCCTCCCAGTTGGACTTCGCCAGCGCACCGAGATAGGCCGACGTCTCCGGCGCCATCTCCACCGCCCGCCGATGGGCGCCGACGGCTTCATCCATGCGAAACTGATAGCGCAAGGCCAAACCCAGAAACCCCCAGGCCTTGGCATCCTCTGGCCGGGCCTCGATGATGGCGCGGGCCGCGGCCTCGGCCGCCGGCCAATCGCCCGCGTCCGCCGCCGTGTTGTAGGCCGCAACCTGTGACGCCACGGGATCCATTGGCGGGTCGGCCGTCGGTTCAGGGTCGCCGCTGTCCCCGGCCGGCGCGGGCCGCTCGACGACGTCTCCCCTGCCGGTGACCGAAAACACCCGACCCTTTGGCCTGTCAGGGACGGATTCGGCAGCGGGCGCCGACTGGGCCGCGCCTGAATTCAGCGCCGCGGCACGCCGTTCGGCGGCTTCGGCCGCCGCCGCATCGCCCAGCCGCTGGTGGGCTTCGGACAAGGCGGACCAGCCAAGCGCGCTGCCTGGAACCATTTCGGTCGCCCGACGCAGCGAATCGACCGCGTCCTCCGGCAACCCGCAATCAAGATAGAAGCGCCCCCGCTGATAGAGCCGGCGCGCCTCATCCAGGGTCTCGTCG
Source organism: Rhodospirillales bacterium (assembly GCA_028282185.1). Taxonomy (GTDB): domain Bacteria; phylum Pseudomonadota; class Alphaproteobacteria; order Rhodospirillales; family Casp-alpha2; genus UBA1479. The sequence goes on along the minus strand of JANQIJ010000385.1, from coordinate 281 downwards.
TCAAGTTCCGCCATGTTCGCCGCCGAATGTCCCTGCTGCCGACGGGACCGGTGTCGGCAGGCTTCAGAATTTGCCCGTAAGCGTGGCACCAAGCAAGACCAGAGGACGCAATCCGTCGGGCCGCTGGAAGCGGGGATCGAAGGGGTCGAAGCCAACCCGGCGCAAGCGCGCCAAGTCCCGCGCGGCTAGGCGCAGAGGCAGGAACGCGGGCAATACCGATCGCGTCATGTGACCGGTCCGGGCCCGGGCCAAGGCCGCCGCCGCGTGCCTGGCCACGGCTT
>JANQIJ010000374.1 GCA_028282185.1 Rhodospirillales bacterium | reverse complement strand
CCCGTGGCCGGCATCGACGCCTATGTGACCGCCTGCCGCAAGGCGGTGCATGGCGCCGCCGCCAACCGGGAAACGCCGGTCTTGGCGGGATCATTGACGGCAACGGCAACGGCGCGCTGGCTGGCGATCGGCGAATTCCTTTGCGAACGCGATCTGAATCTGCACGATCTCAAGATATCGAGGGCCGCCTGATGACCAATGCACAACGAGATATTCTGATCGGCGGCGGCGCCCTGGCACTGGCTCTGCTGGGTTGGTTCGTGGTCATTCCGATCGGCGTTGACGTGCCGGGATCGGTCAAGATCATGGCCCTGTCGCCGGATTTCTGGCCGCGCATCATCATGGGCATGCTGGCGGCCTGCGGCGTCATCGTCTTGGTCCAGGGACTGGCTGCCCGCGGCCGGGGCACGCCGGCCGCCGACCATCCGCCGCCGGAAACCTCGGACGACACGGCGCCGGTCGAAAGCGACGCGACGGTGCATTTCAGCACCGCCGGTCAGGTACTGCGCATCGTCACCGCCTTTGCCTGCCTGTTCGCCTTCTACCTGCTGTCACCGGTCCTGGGCGTGGTCGCCGGTTGCATGATCCTGGCCCTGGCGGCGACCCGGGTGCTCGGCGTCCGCTCCTGGGCCAAGTCGGCCGGCCTCGCCGTGATCCTGCCGGTCCTGTTGTACTTCTTCTTCACCCAGGTCGCCCATATCCCGATCCCCTTGGGCGTTTTCGAAGCCCTGCGATAGGAAGCCGATGCCATGACCGCCGACCTGATCGCCCAAGCCTTTCAACTGTTCCTCAGCGTCGACAACCTGCTCGCCGTGTTCATCGGCGTGTTGATCGGCACGACCATCGGCGCGATCCCCGGCATGACCACGCCGATGGGCGTCGCCCTGGTCCTGCCCTTCACCTTCACCATGCAGCCGGTGACCGGCATTCTGCTGCTCTTGGGCGTCTACAAGGGCGGGCTTTACGGCGGCTCGATCACCGCGATCCTGATCAAGGCGCCGGGCACACCGGCGGCCAGTTGCACCGTATTGGACGGTTTCCCGATGGCGCAGAAGGGCGAGGCGCGAAAGGCGCTGGACATGGCGCTTTATGCGTCCTGCTTCGCCGACTTCGTCTCGAACCTGTCGCTGATTTTGTTCACCGGCCTGCTCGCGACCTTTGCCCTGAGGTTCGGCCCGCCGGAATTCTTCACCCTGATCGTGTTCTCGCTGACGATCATCGCCGGCGTCTCCGGCGACAGCCTGGCCAAGGGCATCCTATCGGCCTCGCTCGGCCTGGTGCTCGCGACCATCGGGCTCGACATCGTCTATGGCACCAACCGTTTCGTCTTCGGCGAGGTCGAATTGATGGCGGGGCTCAGCTTCATTCCCGTGCTGATCGGCCTGTTCGCCCTGCCGGAAATCCTCAACCAGTTCACGATCAAGATCGAACAGCGCGCCGCGACCGGACAGCTGGGCGCCCTCGGCGCCTCGTTCCAGGACTTCAAGCGCTGTTTCAAGTCGATCCTGCGCGGCTCTCTGATCGGCGTCGTGCTCGGCGCGATTCCCGGCATCGGCGGATCGCCCTCGGCGTTCCTCAGCTATTCCGAAGCCAAGCGGACGTCGAAGAACCCGGACAACTTCGGCAAGGGCGAAGTCGAGGGCGTGGCCGCGGCGGAAGCCGGCAACAACGGCGTCGCCGGGGCGACGATGATCCCGCTGTTGGCGCTGGGCGTACCCGGCGACGTGATCACGGCCGTGATCCTGGGCGCCTTCATGATCCACGGCCTGCGCCCGGGCCCGGTGATGTTCGAACAGAACCTGTCGCTGATCTACGCCATCTTCATGGGCATCATGTTGTCATCGGCCTATCTGTTCGTCATTGGCAAGCTGTCGATCAGGACGATTTCCAAGATCGCCAACATCCCCAACAACATGCTCTATCCGGCGGTGCTGGTGCTGTGCATCTACGGCGCCTATGCGATCAACACCAACCTGTTCGACGTGCTGGTCATGTTCGTCGTCGGCATCCTGGGCTTCATCATGCTGAGGCTCGACATACCGGCGGCACCGTTCCTCATCGCCTTCATTCTCGGCCCCCTGTTGGAGGACAATTTCCGACAGGCCCTGCTCATGGGCCAGGGCGACGCGTCGATCTTTTTCCGCAACGAAATCTGCATCGCCTTTTGGTCACTGACGGCTTTGTCGGTATTCTTCATGATCAAGAACCACATCCAGACCAAGCGACGAAAATCCGCCGCCGGCACCTAATGAAAACGAGGAGACGACCGTGAACGACACCCTGGGGTCCAGGCTGTTCACCTATGCGGTGATCACCGACACGCATCTGAACCAAGGCGAAACCGAATGCAATTCGCCGTTCGAGGTCAACAAATTGGCCAACGGCCGGATGCGTCATGTGATCCGCGACCTGAACGCCCGGGACGTGGATTTCGTCCTGCATCTGGGCGACCTGTTGCACCCGGTGCCGGCGATCCCGCACCTCTACGAACGCGCCGCGCAATGCTTCAAGGACCAGGTCGCCGAGTTGCGCCACAAGCTCTACGTCGTCCCCGGAAACCACGACATCGGGGACAAGCCCGTGGAATGGGGGCCGGCCGGGGTCGTCCGCGACGAGTTCATCGCGCTTTGGAAAGAACATTTCGGCGACCAGTACCAATCCTTCGAACACAAAGGCTGTCGCTTCGTTACCATCGACGCGCAGATTCTCAACAGCGGCCTGGCCGCCGAAGCGGAACAGCGGGCCTGGGTCGAAGCGGAACTGCAGGCGGCCCAGGACGCGGGCCAGCGCATTTTCTTCAATTCCCACTTCCCGCCGTTCCTGACCTACGCGGACGAGGACGAGCATTACGACAACCTGGCCGAACCGGGGCGGTCGTGGCTGTTGGGCTTGCTGGAGAAACACAAGGTCGAAGGCTTCTTCGCCGGCCATGTCCATAACTTCTGGTATCACCGGTACGGGGGCACTCAATGCTGGCTGTTGCCGTCGACCGCCTTCGTCCGCCAGGACTACGCGGAAATGTACCGCGCCGCGCCGCCGCCCGAGGCCGAACAGGGCCGCAACGACGCGCCCAAGCTGGGCTATTTCGTGGTCCATGTGCACGAGGGCGGCCACCTTTGCGAAATCGTCCGCACCTTCGGCTCGGTGGTCGAACCGGACGCCCCCGCGGCCCCGGCCGCGGACCGGGTTCAGCCGGTGCACCCCCTGGAAAGCCCCGTTACCCGCTTCGGCTTCGACATGCGCCAGAACTGGCTTGAGGTGATCGAGATCCCGCCGTCCGGCGGGCTTGACGAATTCGACCGCAAGCGGACGCGCAACGATTACGGCCTGATGGCGTTGATGGAGATGGGCATCCGGCGGGTCCGCATTCCGGGCCGCGACCTGTTGGACCCGGGCCATCGGGCACGGCTGGACGAACTGAAGGACCTGGGCTTTTTGTTCACCCTGTTCTCCTTCGGCCCGCCGGACGCCAAGCTGAGCGATGCGATCCGCGGCGCCAAAGACCTGATCGACTGTTGGGAGGTGGCCCATCGCGACGATGCCCTGGGCGAACTCACCGCCGCCTGCGCCCCCATCGCCGCCGAGATCGGCGCCCGGTTGTTCGTCTCCAAGCTGCGCGGCAAGGATTCCATGGAGAAGGGTGGCGAAAAGTACTACCACATGATCAACCACGGCTTCACGCCCGACGAGATCGAGGAGATCGCCACCTTGGCGGCCCTGCCCGGGGTCGCCGGCGCGGTGTTCCGGGTCGCCGGCGAAACCGAGCCGACGCGGGCCGGCGAAGAGGCTCTGGCGGTCTGCCGACCCTTAGGCCTGATGGCTTCGTTGCACATCCGCATGTCCGTCGGCAGCCCCGGCGCGGTCCAGGCGGATGAAGCCTTCATCGCCGGTCGGGCGGCGGCGGCGCTGGCCGTTTCCTGCCGCGACCAAGACCTGTTCGCCTATGCCGACGCTTTCGCCGACGTGGATCGCGGCTATTTCGCCCGTTTGGGCGTGGTCGACCGCCTGTACAACCCGCGCGCGGGGTATTTCGTGATTCGCCACCTTACGGGCGGTCTGGCGGCGGCGGGGAATGCGGCCTGGGTCCTGCCGACCGGCGGGGGCCGGGTCGCGCGGGGCGATGCGGGCGACGGCGGCCGGATCATCGATTTGACGACCGGTGATGCTCAGCCCGGCGCGGCCGACCAGGCCGGCGACGGCACGCTGTGGATCGCCGGCCCGTGAGCGAGGCGCCCCGGCCGCTCGACGGGATCAGGGTTCTCGACGCCAGCCACGTCCTGGCCGGACCCTTCGCCGCCTACCAGCTGTGTCGCA
>JANQIJ010000359.1 GCA_028282185.1 Rhodospirillales bacterium | reverse complement strand
GCCGTGGTGCGGCGGCCGGGCCGGGTTGGGGAGCGATGCGGCAGAGGGCGGAAAAGCAGGCGGCGGGCAACCAAGGGGCGGTAAATCCCCGGAAAAGATCAGCCGCTCACGGGACGCCTCAGGGTGCGGTTTGCGGGAAAGACCAGCCGCGCCGTTGTGCCGACAGTTGGCGTGCTTTCCAACTCCAGCCGCCCGCCATGGAATTCAACCAGCTTGCGGGCCAAGCTCAACCCCAGCCCGGTCCCCTGATGCGTCCGCGTCAACGAGCCGTCCACCTGACCGAATTCCGACAGCGCAGTCTGCAGGTCTTCCGGCGCGATGCCAATGCCGTCATCGGTGATCCGGATGACGATCCCGTTGGTTTCATTCAATTCGGCGGCAAGCTCGACAACCCCACCGCGTTCGGAAAATTTGACCGCATTGGACAGCAAATTCACCACCGCCTGCTTGACCCGCAGTTCATCGGCGAGCAGGGCGGGAAACTCCGCCGGGCAGGACAAGTTCAGACCAACGCCAGCTTCAAGCCCACGTTCTCTGACCAGCCGCAGGCAGGCGTTCAGCATCAAGCCGACGTCGAGGCGCCGCTCATTCATCGTCATCCGCCCCCGTTCGATCCGGGCAAGATCCAAAATGTCGTTGATCAACTGCAACAGGTGCTTGCCGGCGGCGTTGATGTCGCCCGCGTATTCCCGATATTGCGGTGACACCGTGTCGCCCAGCGCTTGACCGACCAGCAGGTCGGAAAAGCCGATGATCGAATTCAACGGCGTGCGTAATTCGTGGCTCATGTTGGCGAGAAATTCGGTCTTCGCCCGATTGGCCAGTTCGGCTTCTTCCTTGGCGCGGCGCAGCATCCGCTCGGTCTCGTTCGATTCGGTGATTTCCGCCCGTATGCCGCCGACCGCGATACAGGTCCCGTCGTCATCGAACACCGGGAAGGAGGTCACCAGGAATGACCGTTGAGTCCCATCCTGGCCGGTAACGTCGATCTCCTGACTGACGGGTTGCCCGCGCGCCAACATTTCTTGTTCCTGGCGATGGAACCATTTGGCGATTTCCGCCGGGAACAGGTCGGCGTCCGTCGCGCCCACCGGATTGACAGCATTGTCCCGAGGCCCGTCGCCCAAGTCATGGGCGATTTGTCCGACATGGCGATTGGCCAGCAGGTAGCGGCCCGCCGGGTTTTTCAGGAACAGGGCCATGGGCGCGTGGTCCAAGACCGCGCGCAGCATCTTGTGATCCTCGGGCAAGTTGTCGGGACGGGCCTGGCCGGCAGCGGACCGCAGCGACCGCGCCGTGATGCACCCGCCAAGCCAGGCCCCAAGACCGGCGGCCACGGCCACGGCCATGGCCATGGTCAAGGGTGCCGCGGGCCGGTCAAACAGGACCGGCCAGAGACGCAGCATGATCAGAAGTAGGGTCCCGGAAAAAACAATACTTAAAACAATCGGGTAAAATGACTTTTTCATATCATTTGTTATGTTCGGTGACGGCAGAGCACGCCACCCGGGCGGGCACCGGCAGGTCACTATAGCCTGCTGGGTACGAAACGCCCGAGGGGCAATTGCACAGCAAGGGGCGGCCCACCGAGCGGCGCAGGCCCGGCCGCAAACCCCGACCGGATGGTAGGGCGCGCTCACATCGTTCCTGGCCGGCCTTGGCAAACCGTCGGCGGACATGCCATGAAAAGACCATGGGAGACAGTCAGCGTGACGGATCGGACGACACCATGAGCGCGCCAACCCTGCCCTGGACGGAGGCCGCCCTATTGACCGTGGCAGAGATGGCGGCGGCCGATCGGGCGGCCATCGCCGGCGGCGTTCCGGGGATTGACCTGATGGAAACCGCTGGCGGCGCCGTGGCCCAGCGAACGGCAGCGGCCTTTGCCGGCCGGCGCATCGCCGTGCTCTGCGGTCCGGGAAACAACGGCGGTGACGGCTATGTGGCGGCGCGTCGGTTGGCCGAGGCCGGGATTGACGTCGAGGTCTACGCTTTTGGCAATCCGGCTGCGCTGCGAGGCGACGCGGCAATCGCCGCCGGGCGCTGGACAGGGCCGGTCGCGGCCTTGGACGAGGCGGCGGTTGGCGCCCTGCTCGCGGGCGACCGGGCGATCGTCGACGCCTTGTTCGGCGCTGGTCTGAGCCGACCGCTGGAAGGTCCGGCGGCGAGGGCCGCCGCAGCCATCGCGGCAGCCGATGTTCCGGTGCTTGCCGTCGACGTACCGTCCGGTATCATGGGCGACAGCGGGGCCGCGGACGGGGCCGCGTTTCGAGCCGTTGAGACGGTTACCTTCTGCCGGCGGAAACCCGGCCATTTCCTGCTTCCGGGCGCGGACATGACCGGCCGCGTGACGGTCGCGGACATCGGCATTTCCGATGCGGTGGTGGCCCAGCAGGGGCCGCGTACCTGGGTCAATTCGGCCGAAGTTTGGTACCCGGACCTGCCACGGCCACGTCCAGAGGATCACAAGTACGCGCGCGGCCATGTCTGTATCTGGGGTGGTGGCGAGATGCCCGGGGCGGCTCATCTGGCGGCTGCGGGCGCCCGTCGGGCCGGGGCCGGCATGGTCTCCATCCTTACCGAGCCGGCCGTGGCGCCCTTGTTTCGGGCCGGCGCGCCCGGCGTCTTGGTGCGCGAAATCCCCGACCTTGCAGCCTACCAAGGGTTCATCGGCGCCAAGAACCGCCAGGTGCTGCTGGTCGGGCCGGGGAACGGCACCGGCGCCGACACGCGGGACCGGGCATTGGCGGCCCTCGCGGTGGCTGGGCCGCCCGAAGGCGGGGGTGCAAAAAGCGTCGTTCTGGACGCCGACGCGATTTCCGCCTTTGCCGAAGAACCGGAGAGGCTGATTTCCGCGCTGCACGACCGCGCGGTATTGACCCCGCACGGGGGTGAATTCGCCCGCCTGTTCGGGCCCGCGGCGGATCGGCTGTCCGCTGCGCGCCAAGCGGCGGCCAGAACCGGCGCGACCATCGTTCTGAAGGGGTTCGACACGATCATTGCCCGGCCGGACGGGGCCGCGGTGATCAACGCCAATGGGGTGCCCGACCTGGCCAGCGCCGGGACCGGAGATGTCCTGGCCGGAATTCTCGCCGGCTTGCTGGCTCAAGGCATGGCACCGTTCCCGGCGGCCGCGGCGGCGGTGTGGCTGCATGGCGCGGCGGCCGCCCGGGCCGGTCGTGGGCTGATCGCCGAAGACCTGCCGGCGGTTCTGCCGTCTGTCCTGGCCGCGCTCGACCGTCATTTCCCCGAAATGGAAGCGGGCTATCGTTTCCGCGCCGATGCCGATGTATAATGCGG
>JANQIJ010000353.1 GCA_028282185.1 Rhodospirillales bacterium | reverse complement strand
ACAGTGCTCGCGAGGATTGCCGCATTGCCGGCTTCTATCGCTTGCGAATGCCCAAGGCACATTGCCGAACTCATCGTCGCCAGACGGTTTCGAACTGGCCGTCTTCCTGAATTTCGCCGATCAGCACCGGCTTGGTGATGTGGTGGTTCGGCATCATCGCCGAATAGCCGCCGGTCAGGTTCGGCACGGCGACGCCGATGATCGCGTCGGACACCGCGTCGACTTCCGTGGTGCCGGCTTTCTCGACCGCCTTCACCCACATGTTGAAGCCGATGTAATGCGCTTCCATGGGATCGTTGGTCACCCGCTTGTCGTCCTTGATGAACTTCTGCCACTTCTCGATGAACTCGTCATTTGCGTCGCTTTCGACGGACATGAAGTAGTTCCAGGCTGCCAGATGACCGACCAGCGGCTTGGTGTCCAAACCGGCCAGTTCTTCTTCACCGACGGAGAAGGCGACGACCGGAATGTCCTCGGCCTTGATGCCCTGATTGGCCAGTTCCTTGTAGAACGGCACGTTGGCGTCGCCGTTGATGGTCGAGACCACGGCGGTTTTCTTGCCGGCCGATCCGAACTTCTTGATATCGGCGACAATGGTCTGCCAATCGGCGTGGCCGAACGGCGTGTAGTTGATCATGATGTCTTCGGCGGCGACGCCCTTGGCCTTGAGATAGGTCTCAAGGATCTTGTTGGTCGTGCGCGGATAGACATAGTCGGTCCCGGCCAAGACCCAGCGCTTCACTTTTTCCTGCTTCATCAAGTAGTCGACCGCGGGGATCGCCTGCTGGTTCGGCGCGGCGCCCGTGTAGAACACGTTCTTCGAGCTTTCCTCGCCTTCATACTGCACCGGATAGAACAGCATGCCGTTCAGCTCCTCGAACACCGGCAGGACGGATTTCCGCGACACCGAGGTCCAGTTGCCGAACACGACGTCCACCTTGTGAACCTGCAGAAGTTCGCGGGCCTTTTCCGCGAACAAGGGCCAGTTCGACGCCGGATCGACGACCACGGGTTCAAGCTTCTTGCCCAGCACGCCGCCCTTGGCGTTCTGGTCTTCGATCAGCATCAGCATGACGTCCTTGAGCGTGGTTTCGCTGATTGCCATGGTGCCGCTGAGGGAATGCAGGATCCCGACCTTGATGGTCTCGGCCGCCTGTGCGGTCCCGGCGGTGATCACCGCCGCGCCCATGGCAATTGCCGTCAAAGCTCCCCGGAAATGGGTTTTCATGTGTTTCGCCTCCAAAAACGAATGTTGCTGCAATGCACCATTCATCAGGCAAGGCCCGTGCCAGGACAGAGATTCAATAATTTGTTATTATAAATCAGTTTATTATATATTTAATCCACAGTCTGTGGCGGAATAACTCCAAACAGATTAGATTATTTTTTCATCATTTATAATTTAGTGATTATAATTTAGGCATATCTATTCGCGCCCGCGGCAAGGGCGTGATTCCCCAAGATCCTCATCCTGGCCCACCTGGTTGGTGGACGTCGTCGGCGACGCGTGAACTTCGTCATGAAGAATTCAACAATCCGTTGATGAATCACGTCTGGGAAAGGTGTAGCGATGGCACTAAAGTTCTAAAAAAAATGTTCAGGGGCCATGGGGTTTGACGGCGATATCGATTCTATTGGTGGACGACGAGGACTTGGTGGTCGAAACGATCGTCGATTCCCTGTCCACCTATGGATGCCGGGTTCAAGCTGCGGCCGAGGGCGGGGCCGGGCTGGCGGCGCTCGACGATCACAGGTTCGACATCTGCGTGCTCGACCTCGGCCTGCCCGACATGGACGGCATCGAGTTCCTGCGCGATTTACGGACACGCTCGAACCTGCCGGTGATCATCTTGAGCGGCCGGAACATGGAGGCGGAACGGGTTCTGGCCCTGGAATCCGGGGCCGACGACTACGTCAACAAGCCGTTTAGCCCGCGCGAACTCCTGGCCCGCATTCGCGCGGTGCTGCGCCGCACCGACGATTGCAGCGCCGAGCCGCAGGCGGAGAAGGACGACGGCGCCCCGGCCTGCTACGCCTTCGCCGGCTGGGTGTTCGAGCCCGAGACCCGCAGCTTGCGCCATGACGATGGTCGCGCGGACAAGCTGTCGGCCGGCGATGCCCTGATTCTGGAAGCGCTGGTTACCCGCCCGGGACGGGTGCTGTCCCGCGATTTCTTGATCGAATACGCGCAAGGCCCGGAAAGCAACTCCTTCGACCGCAGCGTCGATCTACATATCATGCGAATCCGCCGAAGACTGACCGCGGCGGCAGGCGACCAAGGCGACCTGATCGAAACAGTCCGCGGCGCGGGATACCGCTTCGCGGCTCCGGTCCGCCAAGTCTAGAGAGCGTCATGTTTAACCGGGACCTCTTCAACGCCGCCGGAAGCCAGCCTGCCGATCTCAGCTGTTTTCAATCTAGACATGACACGCCCTAGGTGTTTGATCCCCGGCGGTTAACGCCGGCGTTCCGCGGCGACGCCGCAAGTTTCGGCGCGATGCATTTCCGGTGATTGGAACAGGGCCGGATCGTCCAGCCAGTCCAGCAGCATGTCGCCCGCGTCCTGTCCCCAAAACAGCCGCCGCCTGCCGCCCGCCGGATCGGCGACGGCGAAGGTCGGTACGCCGTAAACGCCGAGGCCGACGGCCTCGTCCGTATTGGCGCGCAGCATCTGCTTGACCGCGTCGCTGTCGATCTCGGGGTGCTCCATCGGTTCGAGGCCGGCCGCGACCTCCGCCACCACCGCCGGGTCGGCGACGTCCAGCCCGTCGGCCCAGACCGCGTTGAACACGGCGTCGATATCGGCGGTCGCCGATCCGCGGGCCAGGATCAGGCGCAGCCACGGCAACGGGTTGAACGGATGGCGCGGCGGCATCTTGAACGGCACGCCCTGGCGCCCCGCCTTCCAGACGCTGTAGCGATAGGTCGCCAGGCGCTTTTCCGGGATTTCCGCCGGACCCAATTGGCCTCAGGCGTTGAGCAGGCCGGCGAACAGCACCGGCCGAGGGGTCACCGTCAGGCGCCGTCGGAACCGGTCCATTTCGCGCCATTGCAGATAGGCATAGGGGGAGATGACGTCGAAAAACCAATCGGCAGACGGTTTGTCGGCGGCGGTCCGTGTGCCCATTTCAGGCCTATCCTTTCGCTTTACCGCCCGGGGGCCGGGCCTGTTTCCGGTCTTGCTTTTGCGCCCGCGCCCAACTGTCGCGCAGCGTCATCGTCCGGTTGAACACGGGCCGGCCCGGCCTGCCGTCGGGATCGGGCACGAAGTAGCCCAGGCGTTCGAATTGCAAGGTCTTGCCCTGCGGCCAGTCGGCCAGGGCCGGTTCGAGAACCGCGTCGTTCAAGACCTCCAGCGAATCCGGGTTGATGTCGGCCAGGAAATCGCCGCCGCCGCCGCCCGGGGCTTCGGCGGTGAACAAATGGTCGTACAGCCGGACTTCCGCCGGAATTCCGTGGCTCGCCGACACCCAATGGAGCGTGCCCTTGACCTTGCGCCCGTCCGGCGCGTCGCCGCCGCGGGTCGCCGGGTCGTAGGTGCAGCGCAGTTCCGTCACATTGCCCTGGGTGTCCTTGATGACCTCGGTGCAGGTCACGAAGAAGGCGTAGCGCAGGCGGACCTCGCGCTCGGGCGCCAGGCGGAAGAACTTCTTCGGCGGTTCTTCCATGAAGTCGTCCTGTTCGATGTAGATTTCGCGGGTGAACGGCACCTTGCGGCCGCCGCCGTCCGGGTCCTCCGGATTGTTGACCGCGTCCAATTCGTCGACCTCGCCTTCCGGGAAGTTTTCGATCACAACCTTGAGCGGGCGGAGCACGGCCATGCGTCGTTCCGCCGTCTTGTTCAGGTGTTCGCGCACGCAATGCTCCAAAAGCTGTACTTCGGTCAGGCTGTCCGATTTGGTGATTCCCAGGCGGCCGATGAAATCGCGGATCGTCACTGCCGGGATGCCGCGCCGGCGCAGGCCCGAAAGGGTCGGCATGCGGGGGTCGTCCCAGCCATCGACATGTCCGTCGGCGACCAGTTGCGTCAGGCGCCGTTTCGATAGCACGGTATAGCTAAGGTTAAGCCGCGCGAACTCGTGCTGACGGGGCCGGGCCGGAACCGGCAGGTGATCGACCAGCCAATCATAGAGCGGGCGATGGTCTTCGAATTCCAGGGTGCAGAGCGAATGGGTAATGCCTTCGATCGCGTCCGACTGACCGTGGGCGAAATCGTAGGTCGGGTAGATGCACCAGGCGTCGCCGGTGCGCGGATGCGGCTGGCGCAGGATGCGGTACAACACCGGGTCGCGCATGTTCATGTTGCCATGCGCCATGTCGATCTTGGCCCGCAGAACCTTGCTGCCGTCGGTGAAGTCGCCCGCCCGCATGGCTCGGAACAAGGCCAGGTTTTCGTCCGCTGGCCGTGCCCGATGCGGGCTGTCGGTACCCGGTTCGGTCAGGGTGCCGCGATATTCGCGCATTTCCTCAGGACTGAGATCGTCGACATAGGCCAGGCCGTTCTCGATCAGATGTTCGGCCCAGGCATAGAGTTGTTCGAAGTAGTCAGAGGCATGGTATTCGTGCGCGTCCCAACGGAATCCCAGCCAGCGGACGTCTTCCTTGATGGCGTCGATGAATTCCTGTTCTTCCTTTGCCGGGTTGGTGTCGTCGAAGCGCAGATGGCAGCGCCCCCCGAATTCGTCGGCGATGCCGAAATTCAGGCAAATCGACTTGGCATGGCCGATATGCAGATAGCCGTTGGGTTCCGGCGGGAATCGGGTGACCACCTCCGTCGTTCGCCCGGCGGCCAGATCGTCGCGCATGATCTCGCGAATGAAATGACTGGGGGCCGCGTCGGTCTCGGCGGGGGTGTCGGTCATGGCGGGCTCCGCTCTTAAATGGTGTCCACCGGTTCATGTCCTGGGCGGAAACCCTTCGGCCATGTCCTTGGGGATGATGCCGGGTATTCCCGGGCGGGGATGCCCGCGTGTTCTGCCAAAATTTTGCCGCCAGGCCAAGAGCGTTGCGACGGCCGCCGCCGGGCAGGGCTTGGCGCGGCGGCGAAGAAATCGGTGAACCGCCGGTCCGGGGTGCTATACCTGGGGCATGACACGGCAGGGACAGCGTTGGGTGCTGATCGCCATCGGCTGGATGTTCGTCGGCCTGGGCTTGATCGGCGTGATCCTGCCCGTCCTGCCGACGACGCCTTTCATGCTGTTGGCGCTTTGGTGTTTCGCCCGCTCGTCCCAACGGTTTCACGACTGGCTGTATCATCACCCGGTGTTCGGCCCGCCGTTGCAGCTTTGGCATCACCATCGGGTCATCCCCCTGGGCGGCAAGATCATCGCCCTGACGGCGATGGCCGGCAGCCTGACTTATCTGGTTTTTTTCCGGGAAACCGCCGGATGGATCGTCGTTGTTGCCGCGCTGGTCATGGGCTATGGCGCTTGGTTCATCCTGACCAAGCCGTCGCGGCCGCCGCTGGTTGCCGCCGGCGAGGCGGCGCCCGGTCGGGTCAACCGCGCGGATCGCGAGGTCTGAATCGGGGCCTAGGCCGCTTGCGGATCGACGACCGTCGGGATCGGGCCCTCGGCCCGGGAATTGACGAACT
>JANQIJ010000348.1 GCA_028282185.1 Rhodospirillales bacterium | reverse complement strand
CGCGCCTTCCTCGGCATGCCACGCTTGACCGCCTGTTGAGAATTTTTAGCGTCGCTTCGGAACGTCAAATTGACGTTCGCTGCCTCGCCTGCAACGAGATCAGCGATGACGAACACCGCCTGCTCGGCGTCATTGCCTGCTGGCAGGTCGAGGAAGGCGCGCGGGCCACGGCGCTTTTGTCCGATTGGCTGACGCCCACCGGCGTTCGACATGCGGAGACCGCAAGCGCCCTGCTCGCGAAGAACCTGAGCGATGCCGGTATGTCCATTCGACCACGTTGCTTGATCGCGCATTCGCCGGCCGGTCTTGCCAAGGGCTGTCAGGCTTCAAGACCGGCAACGATCCATTGACGGCGGCGGCAACGGCGTCGGAACCGGCAGCGTCGGAAAATCCATTGCGTCGATGGCCAACGAGCCGCCGGCCCCCGTCACACTACGCGCAATCAGCGCGAGGGGGTCGCGATCAAGAGTCCCCACCGTCTCCGTCGTACATGTGCTCCTGCAGGTAGTTCTGCAGGCCGGCGCCCTCGATCCGCGACTGCTGTTCCTCGATCCAGTCGATATGCTCTTCCGTGTCGTCCAGGATGTCCTCCAGGATTTCCCGAGTAACGAAATCGCGGGCCTCTTCACAGACGGTGATGGCGGTTTTCAGGCAGCCCTGATTGTTCTCTTCCGACCCCAAGTCGCAGGTGAGGATTTCCGGGACGTTCTCACCGATCGCCAGCTTGCCCAAGTCCTGCAGGTTCGGCAGGCCGTCGAGCATCAGGATGCGCTTGACCAAGTAGTCGGCGTGCTTCATTTCACCGATGGATTCCTCGTAAACCTTGTTGCCGAGACGGTGATAGCCCCAGTTCTGAAGCATCCGGGCATGCAGGAAATACTGGTTGATCGCCGTCAGTTCGTTTTTCAGAATAATGTTCAGTTGTTCGATGACTTTCGGATCGCCCTTCATGGCCTTACTCCCTTTTCAGTCGTGTCCTACCCCAATAATGCGCGGGGCGGTCAGCCATTTGACCGCCGCGTTGCCATGAACTTACATGGTTCTAACTTTGCTTCAACCACATTGTTTTTGTTGGTTTTTTTTGTAAATCGTTCTGATTTTCATTTGCATCGATAACGATTTTCATTCGCTTTGCGAAGGCGCGAACCACCCGCCCGTCGGCTGCCGCAGTCCGCAACAGTTTCTCGCGCCCATGGCTTTTTTGCTGTTGACAATCATTCTCAAATCTAATGATAATCATTCTTAACAAACTCAATCCAAGGAATGGCCCACCCATGTTCGTCTGCAACTGCAATGGCATCACCGAAACCGAAGTGAAAACCGCCGTCCGCTCGGGCGTCGAGAGTTGGGACGATGTCCATGCTTTCTACGGCTGCGAGCCCTGCTGCGGTAAATGCCAATGCGAAATCGTCGAAACCATCGTCGAACATCAGCAGGCCGAACAGGCCGACGAAGGGGGCATTTTCGGCCTGCCGGTCTTCGAAGGTGCCGACTGACCCTCCGCTCGGGGGGCGGCCCTACCATGTTCCTTTGGCGCAGTCTCAAACCCGAGAGCATCCTGAGTGCCCTGCTCTGCCTCAAGCGCAAATCCAGCCCCGCGACCGCCGCTGACGGACGGCGGCCATCGCCTGACGCCCGGATCGCGCCAACGCCCCGCGCGAAACGCAAATACCAAACCTAGGTCCCCATCGCCCAGCCGCCCATCGGATCTCCCGGGCCACCGTTACCGGTCACGATCCCACTTGGTCAACCGGGCCCTGAATTGGTCTGAGGGGCTTGGGTCGGATGGTGGCGCGGGCTATGGTCCTTCGTCCCTGGTCCCTGGTCCTTGATCCCGATGGCAGGAGTATCCCCATGCTGACGACCCATATTCTCAACGACAAACTGTTTCCCCATCGCTCGAACGTGGCCCATGGGACCGAGATCTCCGCCGGCATGCGGCTGTTGTTCACCAACGGTCAGGTAGGATCGCGCAAGGACGGCTTCGTGCCCGACGACACGGCGGGCCAGTTGGAGATCGTCTTCGAAAAACTGGGCGTGATCCTGGAAGAAGCGCGAATGACCTGGTCCGACGTCGCCAAGTTCACGGTCTATCTTTGCGATCAGGCGGACGTCGATACCTTCGCCGAAATCCGCGACCGCATCATGGGCGATCACAAACCGCCGGCGACGCTGTTTATCGTCACGGCCCTGGCCCGCCCGGAGATCAAGGCGGAAATCGAATTGGTCGCGGCCAAGGATTAAGTGAGGGCAGCAAGAGGCCAAGACGCCGCGAGTGATGGTCGAGGGCGACACCCTCTGCGTCGCCTATCCGTCGGCCAAGGGCCCCACGGTCGTCGTCAAGCTCTCGGGCCTTCGGGCCCATGTCCTCAAGCCGCCCGGCCCCGTCGGCCTGGCGGACCACTCGCTTGCGACCAAGGGCCTGCGCGCGGGTTCAGCCTATGAGGTGAAGGAGTCCGCCTGGGCCGCCGCCCTGGGCGCCGATGCATCCGGTATCCGGCACCTGGTCGTCGCCTTCTCGGACCGCAGTCTCGATGCGCTCTGCCGGAGCGTCGCCTTTCGCCAATTGGAGGCCGAAACGGAAACCCAGGACGCATTGGCCCGCTCCTTCTCGGACAGATCTCTCAAGTGGTGGTTCGTTCAGGAAAAGAAGCGCAAGGGAAGCCGGGTCGACGGTGACAGCTGGATTGCCGAGGGACTGACGCCCGGCGCCAAGGACGCCCGGGTCTTCCCGGACGCGCCGCCGTCGCTGTTCGGCAGCTTTCTGGACTGGGTCGCCGGGCGCCAGATGCGCCGCGCCTTCGGCCGCCGGCGGACGGATTTGTAGGGACGGGCTTGGATCGAACCAGCAATGGACGAATTCGCATCTTTAGATTGTACGTAATTTGATTTTCGTCGTTTATTGATTGTATTCTTTGTCAGTTTCAGGGGGTTTTCAAACTGGGGAGAATGATTGATGGAATTACCAAGTTTCTTGGAGTCGGGCGACATCGCCAGACTTTTTCCAGTCATTTCTGAAACCGGCAAAGAGCAAAGAGCTACATCAATCTTGCTCTCGGTATTATCTGCAGTTCCCACTTACGCTGATGCTCTTTTCTCTCAAATTGGCCAAAGCATAAGCAAGCGCACTTCTGTCGATACATACACTGAAGTCGTATTCCGAAAAGAGGGTGTTTCACAATCGAAGGATCGTCCAGATGGATTGGTTCAGATAAAGACTGGGAAGCGACAATGGAATGCCTTGGTCGAGGCAAAGATCGGAAAACAAGGCCTAGACCAGGATCAGATCGAGAAATACCTCAGAATTGCTCGTGACAATTCGATAGATGCGGTTGTCACAATATCAAATGAGTTTGCGGCTCTTCCCACACATCATCCAATCCAAGTTCAACGTAACCTTACTCGGCGAGTTTCCCTATATCACTTTTCTTGGTCATCCGTTCTGACCGAAGCCATCCTTTTGCATGACAGTTCTGCAGTGACGGACAGGGAACAAGCATTCATGCTTCGAGAACTCGTGCGATTTCTCTCACACAAATCCGCTGGGGTAGAAGGATTCTCCTCGATGCCTAGCGAATGGTCCGGCGCAATCGACCAACTTCAGGCGGGAGGGGCAGTTCAACCGAGGGGACTCGGATCAAAGATCGTCGGCGCCTGGTACCAAGAAATTCGCGATGTATCTCTTCAAATGAGCCGAATTATTGGATGTAACATCAGTTTAAAGTTGCCTCGAAAACACAAAAATAACCCTGAAGCCAGATTTCGAGATGACCTAGAAAGACTGTGCGCAAAAGGATACCTAGAGACTAACCTTAGTATTCCAGACGCAGCCTCGGACCTAAAAATCGTTGCCGACCTTAGAAGTCGATCCCTTCGGATTTCGATGAAAGTAGATGCTCCGCGTGATCGGCAATCGACAAAAGCGCGAGTTAACTGGCTTCTGCGCCAGATGAAGGACGTGGACCACGGTCATGTATCGGTTTCGTTGGACTGGGCGTCCAAATCTCCAGATACCGTTGTTGCCCTACAAGATCTGAAAGCCAACCCTGACTTGGTCAAGGAAATGAAGGTTGGTGCTGAGGTCAAAGCTTTCGAAATCGTATTGAGAAACGAAAGCGCCCGCAGGTTCTCTGGCCGGCAAACATTCGTCCAAGAACTCGAGAGATTGGCTCCGTTATTTTACGAATTGATCGGACAAAATCTCCAGACGTGGAATCCATCACCTCCAAAACCGAAACACTCTGTAAAAACGGAGAAAAATTCCGAAGAGCATCAGGGAGAAATAGAAGATTCCAAACCGGTCAAAAGTGCATCGCACCAATCAAGCACTTTAGAGTCAGAACAGCGGAATTCAGGAAACCAGCATGATGATTTGCTGGAGGTCCCTGATTTTTTGAACAGACTCAAAACGAACATATCTGCCAGCTAAAATAGTGACATGATTGCCGTTGCCCCCCTGCTCTTGAATTCCATCACCGACGCCGGTCCAAAGACCCGGGACCAGGTGGTGGTGACGGGCTCTCACGGGGGGGTCTATGCGGCCTACCTGGCGTCCAAGGCCGGCGTCCGGGCCTGTATCTTCAACGACGCAGGCATCGGATACGAGAATGCCGGGGTTGCCGGGATGACGGCCCTTGACGATGTCGGCATGGCGGCGGCGGCGGTCGATTGCCGCGCGGCCCGGATCGGCGACGCCCAAGACATGATGGACCGGGGGATCATATCCGCGGCGAACCGCCGGGCGGCGGCGCTGGGCGCCGCCGTGGGCGTGGCCTGCCGGGAAGCGGCGTCGGCGCTGATGAACGCGCCGCCGCCAACCGCGACAATGGCCGGGGTGGACGAAGCCCGGAGCGAGATCGATCGGCCGAACTGCGGAAACATCCTGGTGGTCGATTCCGCTTCGCTGATCAAGCCGGAAGACGCCGGCAGGATCGTCGTCACCGGCTCCCACGGCGGGCTGATCGGAGGGAACCCCGCGCGGGCGGTCAAGGCCGATGTCAGGCTTGTCGTCTTCAACGACGCAGGGGTCGGGATCGACGAGGCCGGCGTCACCCGCCTGCCGGCCCTGGACCGGCGAGGGATCGCGGGCCTGACCGTCGCCCATACGTCCGCGCCCATCGGCGACGCGCTCACGACTTACAGGATCGGCGTGATTTCCCGCGTCAACGGCCCGGCCGCGCGGATGGGTGCCCGCGAAGGCATGGACCTGGCATCGTTTCTCGATACAGTATGATCAGGGAAACACGATCATGGGGACCGACCTTTGAACCGTCGCGACATGCTGACCTTGGGCAGTGCGTTTTGTCTGACGCAGGGCATTCCGGGAAAATCGATGGCCAAATCAGCCGATCACCTTCATGTCCCGCCGGAAGAAGCCCGTCATGAACTGACGTTCATGCAATGGCCGGCCAGCCGGGAGGTGCATCCGGAGCGGGACTTTCTCGATCTTCTGCAAGGAACCATCGCCGACATCGCCAACGCCATCGCCGAGTTCGAACCGGTGGTCTTGTTGGCCGCCCGGGACGAACATGCGATCGCCCGCCGAAACCTGTCATCGAGGGTCGAGCTTTGGGCCATTCCGACCGAGGACCTTTGGTGTCGGGACTCCGGCCCGCTTTTCGCCAAGCAAAGCGACGGCAAGCGCGTGATCAGCCACATCCGGTTCAACGGCTGGGGCGGCAAACAGGTTCACGGCCTGGACGGGCAGATCGTCCGCCGCATCGCCGAGCGCCTGGATCTGGCCGTCATCGACAGCGGCCTGATCGGCGAAGCGGGCGGGGTCGAACACGACGGGCATGGCCTCCTGATGGCGCACGAAAGCTCATGGGTGAACCCGAACCGCAATCCGGGCTTGTCGCGGGATGAGATCGAACGCCGGTTGCTCGGGGCTTATGGCGCGAAGCGCATGCATTGGTCCCCGGGCGTTTGGGGCGAAGACATCACCGATTATCACATCGACAGCCTGGCCCGGTTCACCGGCCCCGGACGCGTCCTGATGAACTTGCCGGACAGCCCCGACCGGGACGATCCGTTTCACAGGGCGGCCATCGAGACCCATGACCGATTGGCCGAGGCCGGGCTCAAGATCGACGTGATCCCCGAGCCGGTTCGCCGCAGGATCGACGACATCGATTTCGTGGCGTCCTACGCCAATTTCTATGTCTGCAACGGAGCCGTCATCGCCGCCCAGTTCGGCGACCCCGAGACCGACGCCTTGGCGCGAAGCGCCTTGGCCCGTCATTACCCCGGGCGGGAGATCGTCATGCTGAACGTGGATGCGCTGGGCGAGATCGGCGGCGGCATTCATTGCGCCACGCAGCAAATGCCCGCCGCTTAAGTCCGGATGTATTTGGCTGCTGTCCTGCCTATTCGCGCGCGGGCTTAGGCGCCGGTATCCAGGGTCACAAATGCTCTCTAAACCGCATCTCCTCTTTACACCTTATCATTGGCGAATTGAGCCAGTTCCCGGGCCAGGGCGCCCAGATGCGATTTGACCCGGTCGAAGGCGGGTTTCTTCTCGAACGTCTCTTCAACCATGTAAAGCGACCGGTTGACCTCGATCTGCAGGCTTTCGATCCCGTTTTCGACGGACGCGTGTTTGTGAATGCACTCCGCGCCGGCGAAATGGCGGTTGACCGTCACGTCGTAGCCGAAGTCGGACAGGCATTCCTTAACCGCTTCGACAAAGTCCGGGCCGCAGGTTTTCCCGTTTCCGTCACCGATGTCGAAATCCGATCGCGCCTGGCCCGCGTCCTTCATCGCCTTGTTCCCGCGCCCGGCCATGCTGTGGCAGCTGATGTGATAAACGCGGCCAAATTCATTTTTGAGCCGGGCGATGTTTGCGCTTAGCTCATTATGGTAAGGCCAATAAAAATCGTTCAGGCGGCGCTCCAGGTCGTCCATGGACATCGGGGCGCCCTGCAGCGGAACACTGCCGTCGCCGCAAAACTTGGGAATAAGCCCCACCCCCCTGAGCGATCGGTCGGACGGCGAAAACTGTCCTTCCGACGCGCCCGCGATCAAGGCCGCATCGACGTCTTTCTCGTTGCGGTTGGCGTCAATCAGGGTGTTCGGAAAACAGGCGAACAGCCAGGTCGCCCCCTCTTCGGGCACATCTTCGTACAATGCCTCCACATACATGGAGACGTTTCTGCGGACATCGTTGAACGCCGCAGGCGACCGAAACCAATTGGGATATTCCCTGCCGCTTCTCGGGATGTCGAAAATCAAGGGACAGGCATCCTTCACGGGTCGACGGCATAAAAACACGCCCGGCTTATGGACTTCGTCGAATTCACTCATTGCATCTACTCCCTGATACCCGCTGTCTTCACGCCTGGGCCATCTGTGCCGCCGCTTCCTCTCCCGCCCGCTTGCCGCCGATGAAGCATTCCGCCAGGTTGCCGCCGGACATATAGAGGTGGCCGAACAGGCTGCCCAATTCGCCGGCCGCGTAAAGGCCCGGCACCGGCGCGCCGAAGGGCGTCAGGACCCGTTGCCGCTCATCATGTCTGGGCCCGCCTTGAGTGTTGGCGCAAAGAGGCCAGACGCGGCCGAAGGTAAAGGGCGGGGTCTCGAGGGCCATCATGGTCGCCGGCAGGCGCTCGAAATCCCGGTCGCGCTCGGCCCGGCAGAAGCCGTTCCAACGCTGGATGGTCTCGGACAGAATATCCGCCTCGGCACCCATGGCGGCGGCCATCTCTTCGATGTTGTCGGCCTGGGCCAGGATGCCGATGTCGATTTCGGCTGAATTGTCGTCACTCCAGACGAAGTCCTGATCGGGATCGTTGTAGGTGGGAAAGCCCAAGGGCCCCCGCGCCAGGCCCGCCGCGTCAACGATGACCCAGGACGGAATGCGCGGATAGCTTTGCGAAGGCGGATCGTAGGTCGCCATCGGCCGGTGTCCCGTGTCCTGCAAATAGGGCGGGTATTCGTTCATGTAGCGGCGGCCGAAGCGGTCGACCACGATCCAGGGCATCAAGGCGTCGTCATAGCCGGCGAAGAAGCCTTGGATCTCCGCCGCCGCGCCGCCGGCCCCGGGAATCCAATCGGGCAGGCGGTGCAGGCGGATGGCATAGGGATAGGCCGCCGGGTCCGGGTGCCGAAAGCCGTAGGTGCCGTGGTAATGCCACATGTGCCACAGGTCCGCGCCCACGGCCTGGGCCATGCGGATGCCGTCCCCCGTGTTGCCCAGAAAGGCGCCGGAATAGACCGGCTTTTCCTGCCAATACTGGGCCTGCATCTCGGGCGACGCCTCGAACCCGCCGCAGGCGAGGACGACGCCGCCTCGGGCGCCGATGCGGCGCCCGCCAGCCCGGACGCCGACGACCGCACCGTCCCGCGTGATCAGCCGATCGGCCGCGGTATTCAAGCGGACCTCGATCCCGCGTTGATCGACATTGGCCTGCATCACGCGAAACAGGCGCGTGCCGCCGCGCAAACCCCGGCCCCAGGTAAAATCCCGCTCCGCATCGAAGCCGGGAATCGCCTTCACGGTGACGAAACCGAAACTGTCGCCGCCGTCGAAAGGATAGTTCGCCGCCGCCCAGGTGGTCTGAATTTCGGCGTCGCAGGCCTGGGCCAGGTCACGGACGAAACCTTCGATCTCCGCCATGCCGTCGGCCAGGCCGCGCAACAGGTGTTCCGGCGTCGTCCCGGCGTTGGTCCGGCAGAGGTAGCGGAAGCTGGCATCCGAATCGCGCGACACCCGGACACCGCCGGCGGAACAGATGGAGATGCCGCCGGGGTCGGGCATTTTCTCGACCAGCAAGACCCGGGCACCGGCGTCATGGGCGGCGACCGCCGCGGCCGCGCCGGCGAAGCCGAAACCGATGCAAGCGACGTCATACGTCTCGTCAAAACCAGACATAGGCTTGGGTAACGCAGGCCACCGCCCGCTGCCAACAGGAAATCGACCGGGGGTCTACGCAACGGGCGAATTTTCTGATAGGTTCCGGTTGATCGGAACTTTCGGAGCGGACAAGGATGCGGAGCCGTGCTCGAACATTCCTTCAAGAACCTGACGGCGGAAGAACGCACGACCCTGGCCCAGGTCGCGGTGCCACGCAGTTTTCAAGGCGGCGAAACCGTGTTCTGCCAAGGCGACAAGGTCGACAACCTAATGGTGGTGGCCCGCGGCATGCTGCGGGTGACCCATGACTTTCACGGCCATCTGAGTGAGTTCGTCGGCCCGTTGGGCCCCGGCGACGTGGTCGGCGAAATGTCCTTTGTCGATGGACAGCCGGCCAGCGCGACCCTGATCGCCGACGGCGATACCGACGTTCTGATCATTCCGCGCGACGCGGTCGACGGCCTGATGGCCGAAGACCCGGGATTTGCCGGCCGCTTCTATAAAGACATTCTTTTGCACCTGGCGCATCGCCTGCGGACGACCAATTTGCGGGCCGATCCCGGTCCCGCCATCGCCCCCGGCCCGGCGTGACCGGGCGGCCGCCCCGCAGCGCGCCCAACCGCCCGCCCGCACCCCCGACCCGCCCCCGCGAGACCCCATGACCGCCGCCGCCGACCGACCCGCGTTCAGCCGGCGCGTCTGGGCCTTGGCCCTGCCGATCATGGCGACCAATGTCACCGTGCCCCTGTTGGGTCTGGTAGATACCGCCGTGGTCGGGCGCCTGCCGGGGGCGCAGTACATGGGCGCGGTCGCCGTCGGCGCGGTGATCATCAGCGTGCTGTATTCGTCGCTGAATTTCCTGCGCATGGGCACCACCGGATTGACGGCGCAGTCCTATGGCGCCGGCGACGCGGATCAAATCCGTTCCTGGCTGGCCCGCGCCTGTCTCCTGTCGGTCGCCCTGGGCCTCGTCCTGGTCATTCTACAACTGCCGGTGCTGCGAATCGCCCATTGGGCCATGGCGCCGAGCGACGCGGTCTGGCCCCTGGCCGAAAGCTATTTCCAGATCCGCATTTGGGGCGCGCCGGCGGCATTGCTCAACTTCGCCCTGCTGGGCTGGTTTTTCGGCCTGCAGAACATGAAGGCGGCCTTGATCACCCAGGTCTTCCTCAACGGCCTCAACATGGTCCTGGACGTATGGTTCGTGCTCGGCCTCGGCTGGGGGGTCGAGGGCGTCGCCTGGGCGACGATCATTGCCGAGTATTCGGCCGTCGGTCTGGGGTTCTGGATCGCCGCCCGTGAACTGCGGCGACAGGACGGGCGTTGGCGCTGGGACCGGATCAAGGACACCTCGCGCATCCGGCGCATGCTGGGCGTCAACCGCGACATCTTCCTGCGCTCGATCTGTCTACAGGTGACCTTCGTCCTGTTCACCTCCGCCGGCGCGCGGATGGGCGATCAGGTCTTGGCCGCCAACGCGGTCCTGCTGCAATTCACCTTGTTCTCCGCCTATGCGCTGGACGGCTTCGCCAACGCCGCCGAAGCCATGACCGGCGAGGCCGTGGGCGCCCGCGACCGGGAATTGTTCCACCAGGCGGTGCGGGTGACGACGCTCTGGGCCGTGCTGTTCGCCGCCGTGTTCGCCCTCGCCTATGGGCTGGGCGGGCAGCCGGTCATCGACCTGATGACGACCGTCGAGGCGGTTCGCGAAACCGCCTATGTGTATCTGCCTTGGATGATCGCCCTGCCCGTGGTCTCGGTCTGGAGCTTCCAATTGGACGGCATCTACATCGGCGCCACCTGGACCCGGGAGATGCGCAATTCCATGGCGCTTTCGCTGCTCGCCTTCACCCTGGCCGTGCCGCTGGTCACCCCGGCCTGGGGCAACCATGGGCTTTGGGCGGCCTTTACCTTGTTCATGGGCATGCGCGGCGTGACCATGGCCTGGGCCCTCCCCAGGCTGGCCCGCGGCGTCGGTGGGACGCCCCGGGCGGGCCCGCGCCTGCGCCCTTGACGGAGCGCGGCGAACCATCGATTTTGTCCCGGCAACAACCGACGGA
>JANQIJ010000285.1 GCA_028282185.1 Rhodospirillales bacterium | reverse complement strand
GATCCAGCGCGTGTTCCGCGTCCACGAAGGCGCAGGTTCCGCCGCCCTTTTGCGCCTCGGCCACCACGTGCAGCGCCAGGGTCGTCTTGCCCGAGCTTTCCGGGCCGTAGATTTCGACGATCCGGCCCCGCGGCACGCCGCCGATGCCGAGCCCGATATCGAGGGAGATGGACCCCGTCGAAATGGCCTCGGTCTCGACCACCTCGCGCTGGCCCAGGCGCATGATCGAGCCCTTGCCGAAGGCCCGTTCGATCTGGCCCAAGGCGGCGTCGAGCGCCTTGTTCTTGTCCATGTTGTCTTTCTCCACCAAGCGCAAAGCCGCGTCCGACATTCGATCTCTCCCTTATTCCACAAGCGGGCCCGAACTTCCAATGGAGGGTTAATGTACATGTTTTGTTCTTGCACGCAACAAGATTTTATAAGGTATTGAATTATATTAAATAAATGTATTTTGTTCACATTATGTTTTGGTAAAAACCGACTCGCCAACGATGATTAAGGAAAGTGGTTAACCGGCGTTGACCATGGAGACTCGCGGCGGCGATGCCGGCTTTCTCCCCTGCCCCTGGCTTGCTATGATCTTTACGATGTATGGGGGGAAATAGGAATTGGCCTGCACGCGAGGGATGTCGGGTTTGCTGCGGCACCCCGTCGGCAATCGAGGCAGACCACCCCGCCGGAAGACATTCTGAAGCGGATCAATGAACGGGCGGCCACCGCCGGCGCTCGGCTCGGCGGCCTTCGTCGAGGAGATGGAAGCGCGGACCGGGCGGGCACTGAAACCCCGCAAACGGGGGCCGAAACCGAAGACAGCGCGGGCGGGCAGCAAATAATATACTGTCCCCTTTATTTTAAAGTGACGCCGCCCGCCTAGGATGCGTTCTCAAAGATGGTCTCCTTGACCTTGGAGACGAGCGTCTTGAGCGTAAAAGGTTTGGGTAGGAAGTTGAGCGTATCATCCTGGTCGATCTGGTCCTGGAAGGCATCTTCGGCATAGCCGGACATGAGGATGACCTTCACCGCCGGCAGTTGTTCCCTGATCTGGCGGACCATGGTGTAGCCGTCCATCCCCGGCATGACGACGTCGGAGACGATCAAATCGATGTGCTTGTCCATGCCGCCCAGAACGTCGAGGGCGGCTTCCGCGTTCTGCGCCTCCAATACCTTATAGCCCTTGTTCCGGAGCGCCCGGGCGCCGAACATGCGAACCGCGTCCTCGTCCTCGACCAGCAAAATGGTTTCCGAGCCGGTGAGGTCGGCCTCGAACAGCGGCAGTTCTTCCTGACCCGCTTTCTTGCCGGCTTCCTGGCCTCCCTTGGCGGTCTTCTTGCCTTTGGACTTTTCGCCGTCGTCCGCTCCGCCATCTTCCGGAGACGCCGCCACCATGCCCCCCGGCAGCGCCGCGACCTCGGCCCCGGGCAGGCCGGCGGTCCGCTTGTCCCCTGCCACCGGTTTTTCCTCTGCCCTGGGGAACCACAGGCGGAAGGTGGTGCCATGGCCGACGGTGCTTTCGACGGTCACATAGCCGCCCGATTGATGGATGATGCCATAGACCGTGGACAGGCCCAGACCCGTTCCCTGCCCCACTTCCTTGGTCGAAAAGAACGGCTCGAAAATACGGTCGAGGGTTTCCTTCGGGATTCCGGTGCCCCTATCCTCGACCTCGACCACCGCATAGGCGCCGATGGGAATGACCTCGCCCCCTTGTTGCAGTGGCCGGTCGAGATCGCGCCTAAGCGTGCGGATCACCAGTGGCCCGCCGTCGGGCATGGCGTCCCGGGCGTTGACCGCCAGGTTGATGATCACCTGATCGAACTGGCCCCGGTCAGCGAGGATCTTGCCCGCCCCCCGTTCGTGGTCGAGCTTCAGCTTCACCGTCTCACCCAACAGCCGACGCAGCAGGTTCGACAGGTCGTTGAGGCTTTCCTCCGGATCGACCAGATCCGGTTCCAGGTTCTGCTTGCGCGAAAAGGCCAGGAGTTGGCGCACCAGATTGGTCGCCCGATGGGCGTTCTGCTTGATCTGTTGCAGGTCGTTGAACGACGGGTCGCCGGGCCCGTGGCGCTCCAGCAACAGGTCGGTGAAGCCGATCATCGCGGTCAGCAGGTTGTTGAAATCATGAGCGACACCGCCGGCGAGCTGGCCCACCGCCTGCATCTTCTGGGACTGGGCGAACTGGATTTCCAGGTTCTTCTGTTCCGTGGTGTCGATGAAATGAAGGACCAGGCCGGTGATCCGGCCTTGATCGTCCTCCATGCGGCTGGCGAAGGCCGTCGCCGCCGCTTGGCGCCCGCCGGTGACGGCCAATCTGATCTCTGTCTGGGTCGCCCGGGTGCGGCCCATGACCACGTCGGTCAGCGCCGCGGCGACGCCGTCGCGGTCTTCCGGCAAAAGGCGTTCGGCAAAGGGCCGGCCGACCACCAGGTCGCGGTGCGCCCCGGTCAGCACGTGGAACGCCCGGTTGCAATCAACGATCCGGGCCTCGCCGTCCAACAGCGCGATGGCCACCGGCGCGTCATCGAACAGCACGCGGAGCCGCCGGGCGGCGCTTAACAGGTCGCCGCCGTCCGCCCCCGGACCGCCGCCGGCCGCGTCCTCGCGCAGCAGGATCGAGCGGGTATAGACCATGTCGCCGCCGTCCGTTTCCCGATGGCTTTGCAACAGGCGGGCGGCGATCTCGGCGCCGCCGGCGCCCCGTAGGATCACCCGGCCGTGGGCCGCCGGGTCCTCCCGATCGGCCGTGCCCTCGCCGTCGTCGCCGGGGCGGGCGTCGAGCACGAAATCGGCGAAGGGCCGTCCGTTCAGGGCCATGCGGTCGACGCCCAGCCAGTGGGCCAGCGCCGAATTGGCATAGACGATGCGGCCCTGGCCATCGACCGAAAAGACCGCCGCCGGCAGGCCATCCAACAGATCGGCGCGCCGCGCCTCGGCCGCCTGGCGGGTCGCCGCCTGGCGCTTTTCCTCGGTGGAATTGGTCGCCCGCCACTGCACATAGCGGGCAATGCCGTCGTCGTCGACTTCGCCAAAGCCTTCGACCCGAAGCCGGCGCCAGCGCGGTTTGCCGTCCGGCCCACGGTGGATCACCTCTGCGCTGGCGGCGCGGCCGGCCTGGCCGGCGGCGCGCAGTTGGCGGAATTGGTCGCGGGACCGGCCCTGGTCGTCCAGCTTGTCGGCCATCGCGTCCAACAGGGTTTCCGTGGGTGGCGGCGCGTCATCCGGCGACACGCCGCGCTCAAGGTCGAACAAACGGCGGAACCCGTCGTTGGCGTAAAGCACCGCACCGTCCCAGGTGGCGACCAGGAAACCGTCATTGGAATCGTCGGCGGCCATGCGGATCAGTTCGGTGAGTGCCCCGCCGCCACCCGGTGCCGCGGCCCCGCCCGAACGCGTCGCCTCAGCCCGGCGCCGGGCGACGAGCAACAGACCCCCCGCACCCAAGACCAAACCCACGGCCCAGGGCAAGGCATCGATCCCGCCCAGGCCAAACGCCAGACCGCCGCCCAACGCCATGAGCGCCGCGGCAGCATTGATCAACAGGGGAAGCAATTTTGCCATGCGCCTCGTCGACCGCTCCCTGATCCAGCCCCCGCCCGACCCATGGCCGGTCTCGCATTTCCTAGCATGCCGCCGCCGCCTCGGGAACAGCGGCCTGAGGCCATCCGGCTCAGTTCGTCAACTGGCCCTTCAAGCGCATCACATAGCCGATGACCTCGGCCACCGCCTTGAAGTGTTCGGGCGGGATTTCCTCGTCCAGCTCGACCGCGCCGAACAGCGCCCGGGCCAAGGGCGGGTTTTCGACGATCGGGACCTCGTGCTCTTCGGCGATTTCACGGATTTTCAGGGCGACCAGATCCTGGCCCTTGGCGACGACCTTGGGTGCCGGCATGGTTTCCATCTTGTATTCCAGGGCGACGGCAAAGTGGGTCGGGTTGGTGACCACGACGTCGGCCTGGGGCACCGCGCCCATCATCCGCTTGCGCGCGCGGTCCGCCCTGATCTGTCGGATCCGCGCCTTGATCTGGGGGTCGCCTTCCGATTGCTTGTGCTCTTCCTTGACCTCGGTCTTGGACATCCGCATCTGCTTGTTGAAGTTCATCCGCTGATAGGCGTAATCAAGCGCCGCGATCACGGTCATCACGCCGACGGTGGCGACGGCCATGAGGATCGACAGTTCATAGATCCGTTGCAGGGCCTCATTGACCGAAATGGCGGGCAGGATCTCCAGGTCGGCCAGCAGCGGGATCGCCAGGCCGAACGAGACCACGGCGACAATGGTCAGCTTCAATACGCCCTTGACGAATTCCATGACGCTTTGGCCGGACAGCACCCGCTTGTATCCGGTGATCGGGTTGACTTTGGAAAACTTCGGCTGGATCTTCTTGATCGAGGCCATGAACCCGAACTGACCGACGTTGGACATCACCGCAACGACGGTGAACATGGCCAGGGCGGGCGCCATGATTATTCCCGTCTCGGTCATGATTTGCGACAGAATCAGGCGCAGGTGGTCGAAATCCGTGGGAATCGCATAAGACGACAGGATGAACCGCTGGCCCATGTTCTTGACGTCGCGGGCCATGTCGGGCGCCATGAACATCAGCATCCCGGCGCCGGCCATCAGGATCAGCCAGCTTTTGATTTCCTGCGACTGGGCGACCTGGCCCTCTTCACGGGCCTTGGCCAGCTTTTTCGGCGTCGCCTCTTCTGTTTTTTGTGAGTCGTCTTCTTCAGCCATCGGCCGCCCCTTTCGTCATTGACGGCGCCCGCCCCGCGATGATCCCCGCCGTCATTCCCAAGGTCATCCGATAAACGGCAGGTAGGCTTCTTGGAAGCGGGAGATAAAGACCAGCATGATCGACGAAAAGACGATCATCAGGGCGGCGATCTGCACGCTCAACTGGATCGGCAGGCCGAAGAAGAACACCGGCAGTTGCGGCATCAGGCGACCGAGAATGCCGAGCCCGACGTAGTAGACGATGGCGATCAACAGGAACGGGATCGACAACTGAAAGCCCAGGGCGAAACTGTCGGCGACGCGGCGGGCGATCATATTGGCCATGTCGCTGAGCTCGACCCCGGCACCCGGCACGAACAGGTTGTAGCTTTCGGCAATCACCGCGAAATACAGGTGATGGCTGTCGGTGGCGAAAATCAGGACCAGGGCGCCCGTCGTCAGAAAGCTGGAGACGATGGAACTTTGCTGCTGGGCCACCGGGTCCTGCACCAGGGCGTTGGCCATGGCCGCGAACAGGGCGATCAGCGTTCCCGCGACCTGCAGCGCCGCGACCAGGATGATGGCGATGGTCCCCAGGAACAGGCCAACGACCATTTCGCCGCCGATCAACATGAACAGGACGATCACGCTGTCCGGCGGGCCGGGCAGGTTGACCGCCAACACCGGGGTCAGGACAAAGGACACGACCAGCGCCAGCGACAGACGGATCCGGGTCGAAACGTATTGCGCGGCAAAGCCCGGCAGCACCGCCATGATCGTGCCGACCCTGGCGAACACCATGAGGAAGGCGAAGATGTTCAGCTTGACCAGTTCTTCCAGCATGCCTGTCGCCCCGGCGTCCCCTGTTCATCGTTCGCCGACGCCCCATCCGTCACATCGACGAGATGCGGTCATAGAGACCCTGGGCAAAGGTCAGCATTGAAGTGATCATGAACGGCAGGAACATCAGAATGGCGATGAAGATGACGATGATCTTGGGCACGAAGGTCAAGGTCATTTCCTGGATCGTCGTCAGCGCCTGGAACAGTGCGATCGCCAGGCCGCTGATCAGGCCCAGGAACATCACCGGGCCGGCGACCTGCAAGACCACCCACATGGCGTCGCGGCCGACGGTGATGACATCCTGTTCGTTCATTGGCGGTCCCCCTGGGGCCGGGCCCCGACGCCCGGCTAAACCGGCATGCGGATGATCTGCTTGTACGCTTCCAAGACCTTGTCGCGGACGTTGACCACGGTGCGGAGGGTCATTTCCGCTTCGGCGACCGCGGTCACCACCTGGCTGATGTCGGCGCGGTCGTTGATCGCCGCGATCGACATCTTTTCACTGCGTTCGCCGATCTTACGGGCTTCGGCGATGGCATCCTTGACCAGGCTGCCGAAGTCTTCTTGCATCTCAGCGACACCGGTGTCACGGGCCGAACCGCCCGTGACCTGCTGGCGCGCCGCTTGATTGTAGGCATGCAATGCCTGGGTGATGTTGATATCGGGCGTTGTCGCCATTGTCTTGCTCCCGTTCCAGGTGCGCCCGGGCCGCGGGGCCGGGCGGTCGGATCTTTCGTCAGTTGCTGCGCAGCAAGTCGATCACCGAATTGAGCATGGTGCGCGACGAGCGGATCAGGTTGAGGTTCGCTTCGTAGGACCGCTGGGCTTCCCGCATGTCCATCATTTCGATCATTGTGTTGACGTTGGGCGTCCGCACATAGCCCTCCGGATCGGCCGCCGGATGGGCCGGGTCGTACTTCCTGCCGAAATCGGACAGGTCATTGTGCAGGCGGTGGACGCGCACGGTGTCCAGGCCGATGGACTTGTCCAGCTCGTTCCTGAAGGTCACCAGTTTGCGCCGATAAGGGTTTTCCCCGGGTGTCTGGGGCAGTGAATCCGCGTTGGCGATGTTCTGTGAAATCACCCTGAGGCGCGTGCCCTGAACGCGCATGCCGGCCGATGAAATGCGGATCGTCTTGATGATGTCGTCCATATGCCTTCGCCATTGCTTATACCGGCCGCCGGAGGGTTCTGTTCCGGATGGCGCGGCGGACCTGGTGAAGACGTTCTGTCCGACCTGTCCGATGGATGTCTGCCCTGCTTTCGGGGGCCTGGTTCTTGATCGTTCCCGTTCCAGGTTCGCCCCCGGCCGGTCAGCCGACCGGCCCGAAATCGTGCGGCGGCGCTACTTGCTGGTGACCGCCATGCGCAGCATCGCCATGTGCTTCTTGTACAATTGCGTCGTCAGCCGATGGTTGGTCTGGTTTTCGCCGACCTTGCCCATCTGTTCCTCGATCACCACCGAGTTGCCGTTGGTCGCTGTTTCGTAAGGATGGCGCGGTTTCTCGACCATGAAATCCCTGATCCGCTTGCGCCGGCCGCCCAGGTGCCCTTCGCCGGAGGCAACCATGTTCAATTGCGCGGATTCGCGACGCAGGATTTCGCGAAAGCTGTAGGGCTTCAGATCCTTCGCCTTGTAGTCGGGCGTGTCCGCGTTGGAGATATTCTGGGCAAGGACTTCCTGGCGCTGGGAAAGCCAGTTGAGGCGCTTCTTTACGGCTGTGAGAAGGGTCAAGTCCATGATCACGCGCGCCTTTCATGTGCCGGTTGCCCGGGCCGCCGGTCCTTGTATCGCCGGTCCTTGTATCGAAGGTCCGGGCGAACGTTGCGTCGCGCCCGGCGACCGTGCCTGCTAGGCATTATCTGCCGGGTTTGTTAACAACAGGTAAAGGTTCAGGCGGGGTCCGCATACGCCCCCGCCCCAACCGTTGATCCGGTCAACCCCCTTGGAATCGCTGGAAAATCACCCGCCCACCCAGGGCGCGCCGTAATCATTTATTAAGCCCTTTTCAGCAAGACGGGGGCGATCCGGGGGCGGGCCGGGCGGCGCCCGGCAAGAATTGCCCGATTCGCCCCGATCCTAGCCGCATCGGGCTTAATAAATGATTACGGCGCGCC